>CAYVUF010000287.1:0-2857 GCA_964454605.1 uncultured Bacteroides sp. | reverse complement strand
TGGGCGGAATCAGAAAGCGGCTGAATAAGATATTTGGAGTACAGCTTTTGGATAAAAGAAATATTTCTCTTTTGTACAGGCTGTTAACAAGAGAAAAGAATAATATTAGACTTAAGACATATAGAGGGATTTTTGTACGGTATGATGACACACCTCGTAGATGCGAAAATGGAGTTGTCTATTGCGGTGCAGATAGTACAAAGTTCTCAAACACTTTATGCAAATTATTGAAAAAATCAATCGAAGAAAATAAAGAGTTTGTATACATTAATTCCTGGAATGAATGGGGAGAGGGTGCGAATCTGGAACCTAATAAAGAGAATGGATATGCATATTTACAAGCAGTAAAAGATGCTGTAGAACAAATTAAAAGTATCTAAGGAGGGAATATAGTTGAAAAATGCAATTATAACAGGTGGGACACATCAGGATTTTGAAGCAATGGCTACATTGGTAATCAATATACTAGATGTAATGCCTGATTTGAAAGCCGATATTGTGATTTTTCATGATGGTATTTCCGAGAAAGCGCAACGGATGTTGAGTACAATTTATCCAGTGAGATTTATGAAGTATAAGGCGCCAATTCGCTTTTGGCAAATGATTCTAAATCCTAATATCAGATATTTTTCCAGTGTTATCTTCTGTAAATATGAAGCATTGAGATTATTAAATGAATATGACAAGGTAATGTGGACAGATTATGATGTAGTTATAAAAGAGGACATTTCTAATCTGTTTTCGTTGTGCAAGGGTGCTACTTTTGTAACGAATGGCAATTCAAAACTGAAAGATATGTTTTTTCCACAAAAGTTGCCGGGAATTGAAGAAAAATTCGCAGAAAAATATGAGTTGGAAAGAGATGCCATTACCACTCCGCTGTTTGTTTTCTCGAAAAACATAGGAGATTATATGCAATATTACAATTGGTGCAATACTGCAACGAACCAGTATTGCCAATTGTTGAGCTTGCCAGAACAGGCTGTTTTTTCAATGATGTTGCAAAAGTTCAATATTCCATATGATGAATTGAGTAACGAAATATATGCATTACACCCTAAATATGATAAGGGAAAGGCAAAAATAGTGCATGCTTATGGACAACCTAAATTCTGGAATGGATATGAGGATAAAAGTTGGAATGAGTATAACAGAAAGTGGTATAGTGTAAAAGAAAAAGTGATGAATAAGTAATAGCACGTGGAGATATGATTAGATGGAATATGCACCAGTTATAATATTTGTATATAAGAGATTAGAACAGACCAAAAGAACTTTCGAAAGTTTAATGAATAATGAACTTGCAGAAAAGAGTGAATTATATATTTATTCTGATGGGGCTAGAAACAGTTCGGAAAAGAAGGATGTTGATGCTGTAAGAAAATATATACATAGTGTAGATATAGAGAAAGCTTTTAAAAGTGTTTCCATCGTAGAACAGGACAAGAATTGTGGATTAGCTAATTCTGTTATTACTGGAGTTAGTCAAATTATTTCTGTTAAAAAGAGGGTGATTGTAGTAGAAGATGATTTGCAAACATCGCCTTATTTTCTGAATTATATGAATGAGTGTCTGGATTTTTATCAGAATGATGAGCAGATATGGTCTATTAGTGGCTATACACCAAAACTTAGTAGTCTAGAGCGGTATCATGAAAATGTATATTTGCATTATCGAGCATCTACCTGGGGGTGGGGGACATGGTTAGATCGATGGGAAAATGTTGATTGGAAGGTGAAGGATTATAGTAAATTTAAATATAATCTAAAATGGCGAATATTGCTATGTCGTGGCGGAAATGATATGCCGAGTATGTTAAAGGCTCAAATGAAAGGTAAAATTGATTCATGGGGCATACGCTGGTGCTATAATCAGAGTAGAAAAAATATGTTATCAGTTGCACCTAAAGTATCACTTGTTAGGAACAACGGGTTTGATGGAACTGGTACGCACAGCAGTGTAGATGATAATGACAGATTTGATTGTAAGGAACTAGAAATGAAAAAGAAGATTTGGGTATCCCGAAGCGTGGAGCTGAATCGTAAAATTTGTCGTGAGTTATATCAGATAAATAGTCTTTCTGTGTGGAAACGTATTCAGAACAAGATACAGGAAATGTGTAAAGCGAGACAGTAGGGATAGGGTCGTAGTATTAAGATGGATGATTTGAGATTATGGGATAGTTCTAATTCATTGGTAGAAGAAATCTATTGTACGGATAATTATGAAGTGATTGATTATAATAATGGAAAACTTTGTTATATCTTTTTTTCGTCAAATGGACTTTTTTTTCCGAATACAATCAGTCAATTTCAAAAGACAGTAATAGACAGTAATAGATATGAATGGAAACGAATGGCAACGTGTAAAGAAATAATTTCAAAATCCGGTCGACATATTTTTGTAAGAGATATTTATAAACAATGGTATGTAAAAGGTATTAACAACACTATTAATTCTGTTGATAAAATGATATCTTTGCTCAAAACATTGACAGAAGGGTATGAAGTTATTACGGTTGGAAGTTCGGCAGGAGGATATATAGCGGCATTGGCAGCAGCAAAATTGTCTGCGAAGGCATGTTTTGATTTTTCTGGGCAGATATCTTTGTGGGAGATTTCACAAACGAATCCGTTTATAAAAGAAGGAATTTATCATGAGGAAGTAAAAAAATACTATGATATTGCAGAAATAATTGGGAGAAGTGAGAGCATTTATTATTATTTCTATCCTCAATATAATGAACGTGATGTAAAGCAGTTTGCACGAATTAGTGCATACCAGAATGTTAAGGGATTTGCATTTCGAGAAAAGAATCATGCAGCAACAATGTTAGCTAGTAATATGAAGTATATT
>CAYVUF010000286.1:0-2860 GCA_964454605.1 uncultured Bacteroides sp. | reverse complement strand
TGACTGTATTGTGGGAACGGTTATGGCAAACAAACTGGCAGTTTTAGTTCCCTATGAAAAAGTCAAAATGGATTATAACGAGCGAATTGATTTGATTGAGAAATCACGAGAACTGGTTCGCCGGATGCGAAAAAAGACAGGCATCAGTTTCCGCATTGGTATCGGCAAAGTAGGCAAACTGGAGGCTATGGCAGAATCCTACAATGAAGCCCTGAACGCACTTGTCATAACGACCGGAAGCGTAGCGCATGCAGATGATTTGCCGATTGGCTGTGACTATGAAGGGGATTATCCGATTCACTTGGAGAAACAGCTTTTTGAAGAAGTAGAAAAGGGAGAGGTTAATAATGCAGTAGCCACTGGAAGAAGTTTCTTTGACTGGATGGCAGAAAATAATCCGGACAGTGTCATGGAGATTCGTACCAAAACCTTGGAGTTTGTCTTATGGGTGGAGCATATTGCTTATGAAAAAGGTGGTATGACTTATCAGTTTCATTCCAGACAGGATTATCTGACAACGGTTATGGGAACAACCGATATGGATGAATTGCGTAAATGGTTTCTGGATAAAATTATGGCAGCTTGCCAGAACATTCTTGGCAAGCGGGAGGAGAAATCCAATAGCATTATTGAAATGTCCCAGCAGTATATCCGGAATAATTTTGATAAGGATATTTCCTTAGATGATGTATCCAGGGCGGTTAATATCAGTCCCTATTATTTCAGCAAGATATTTAAAGAAGGAACCGGAGAGAATTTTATTGAGTATCTGACAGGCATCCGCATTGAAAAAGCGAAAGAACTGCTTAGTACTACGGAATATTCCATGAAGGAAATTTGTACGATGTGTGGATATTCTGACCCGAATTATTTCAGTCGTTCCTTTAAGAAAAATGTAGGTGTGACACCTACAGAATATAAGAGCGTATAGATAGAGAGGTCTGTGATAATGAAAAAAGGTCTTGTATGGATATTATGTCTGATGTTTGTCATAACAAGCTGTGGCTCAACAGACAGCAGTAATAATGTTGTTGCTGCCAAAGAAGAAGATAAGATTCAGATAGGAATGAGCTTTGACTCTTTTGTGATTGAGCGGTGGCAGCGTGACAGAGATGTTTTTGTATCAACAGCCAAAGAATATGGTGCAGAAGTTAATGTACAGAATGCGAATGGTGATTTGGAAGAGCAGAAAAAGCAAATTGACTATTTTATCCAGAAGGAAATGGATGCCATTGTGATTATTGGAATCGATTCAGATGGATTGAAAGATTCGGTTGAAAAAGCCAAAGAAGCAGGAATTAAGGTAATTGCTTACGACCGTCTGATTACCGATGCGGAAGTAGATTTATATATTACCTTTGACAATACAATGGTTGGCGCACTGATGGCAGAAGCACTTATTGACAATGGTATTTCAGAAGGCTCGGTTCTGATGTTAGGTGGTTCTCCCACAGATAGTAATGTGCCTATGGTTGAAGATGGCTTTAAAAAAGTGATGAGAAAGAATCAGGTCGAGATTCTGGATTCTGCTCATGCAGACGGTTGGCGGGCAGAATTAGCAGCAGACTATATTTATGAGCATATGGATATTGTGTCAGAAGCGGATGCAATTATGTGCGGTAATGATGATATTGCCAGCAGAGTGGTTCCCGCATTGGCAGAAAAAAGACTGGCGGGCAAGGTTCTGGTAGTTGGACAGGATGCGGATTTGGAAGCCTGTCAGAGAATTGTGGAAGGAACACAGGTGATGACCGTCTATAAACCGGTTGAGAAGCTGGCACAGCGGGCAGCAGAATGTACGGTGGCGCTGGCACAAGGAGATAAGTTAGAAGGAGAAGATGTTACTACTTTAAACAATGGAACTTACATCATTCCATATATCGGTCTGGAACCGATTAGCGTAACCGAAAGAAATATCAATGAAGTGATTATTAACAGCGGATTTCATTTGAAAGAAGATGTTTATCTGAATGTGCCGGAGAAAATGCCAAAGTAACTGACAGATAGTAGGATAAAAAGAGAATAGGACAATTTTAAGAAAAGAACCACACCAATCATAAAAAAGTGCTAGTGAGGTTCTTTTTTTCTTTTTCTTCTTTAAAAAATTGAAGAAGGTCGTAAATTATTCCTATTTATTCCATGATAGAATTCATTTGTAAACAAAATTACATCAGTAAATTTTAGGGAGGTAGAAAAGTATGAAAAGAAAATTACTGAGTATGGTTCTTGCAACAGCTATGGTTGCAACAGCATTAGTAGGATGCGGTTCTTCAGAAGAAGCAGCAGCTCCTGCAGAAACAACAACTGAAACAGCGGAAACAACAGAGGAAGCAGCTCCAGCAGATGATGCAGCAACAGAAGAAGCAGCAACAGATGCAGCAGCAGGCGGTAAAGTTGGTGTAGCAATGCCTACAAAAGACTTACAGAGATGGAATCAGGATGGTTCCAATATGCAGGCTGAATTAGAAGCAGCAGGATACGAAGTTGACCTTCAGTATGCATCCAATGATATTGCAACACAGGTTTCCCAGATTGAAAACATGATTAACTCTGGCTGTGAACTTCTGGTTATCGCATCTATCGATGGTGATTCCCTTGGAACAGCTCTTGAGCAGGCAAAAGAAAAAGGCATTCCAGTTATTGCTTATGACCGTTTGATTATGAACTCTGATGCAGTTTCTTACTACGCAACATTTGATAACTACATGGTTGGTACAAAACAGGGTGAATAT
Source organism: uncultured Bacteroides sp. (assembly GCA_964454605.1). Taxonomy (GTDB): domain Bacteria; phylum Bacillota; class Clostridia; order Lachnospirales; family Lachnospiraceae; genus UBA3282. The sequence continues at coordinate 128 of CAYVUF010000286.1, read as the reverse complement.
ATTAAAGAGCAGTTAGACCTTGACAATGCAGATGGCCCATTCAATATCGAATTAGTAACTGGTGACCCAGGTGACAACAATGCTAGATACTTCTTTGGTGGTGCTATGGATGTTCTTCAGCCATACAT
>CAYVUF010000285.1:0-2890 GCA_964454605.1 uncultured Bacteroides sp. | reverse complement strand
AATCCACCCTATATCAGAAGGGGTGGATTCGATACAATGATATCAAAAACCTGTTTTCCCTTCTCCGACAGTTGCTTTCCCAGCTCCTGCTGCCATTTCTCCTCTTCCAGTTCAGCAAACAGATTACTTTTCAAAAAAACTGCCTGTGTATCCGGCTTCTGTTCCTTGATACGTCTGGCATTTTCTTCTGCTACAACAAGTGCTTCTTCCGAAATATCTGCTCCAACACCAATGCAATGATTGGAATAATGCAGCAGACTTAACAAAATGCAGCCAGAACCCGTACACATATCCAGTATCTTCATGCCATCCTGCATATGCCGCATAACCTCTTCTACCAGTATCTCTGTATCCTGTCTGGGTATCAGGACATGCTCGTTCACCTGAAAAGTCAGACCCATAAATTCCTGTTCCCCGGTAATATACTGTAAGGGAATGTGTCTGGCTCTTTTTGCTATGCTGTCAGCATAGGCTTCAAATTCTTCCTGTGAAATGCTCCGTTCTCCATGCACCAGAAGGGTATTTCGATTGGTATGACAGCACCATTCCAGCAATAGCCTTGCATCTAACTGGGCTTCTGCAATCTGCGCCCTGCACAAGCAATCTGCGCCCATTTTGTATAATTCACCATAAGTTAGCTGTGTATGATATTCCATGATTCTTCCTACTTGATTCCTGAATCCTTCTTCTGCCTGCTGCTTCCTAATCTAGTCTTCCTCTTTCCGGTCTTCCTCGTCCATCCAGGATTCATCCACTTCATACCCAAAGGTTTCTTTCAAATAAGCCTTCCAGTCAAAAACCGCTTCCACTGCTGCAATAGCAACTTCTACCATACTTTCATCCGGTTCTTTGGTGGTAAGACCCTGCAGCCACATACCCGGTGCTGAAATAATTCTGACAAAAATATTGTCACTTTTTCCTGCCAAACGGATAATCTCATAAGAAACTCCCGCAATAACCGGAACAAGTGCAATACGAATAAGCACTTTATAAACCGGATTTTCTACCCGAATAAAGAAAAATACAACGACACTGACTAACACAACAAACAGCAAAAAACTGGTTCCGCAGCGTTTATGCTGTTTGGAACTGCGCATTACATTGTGTACCGTAAGCGGTCTTCCCTTTTCAATACAGTTAATACATTTATGCTCTGCGCCATGATACATATATACTCTGCGAATATCCTGCATCAGCGATATCAGTACAACATACAGAACAAAAATAACAATACGGACAACGCCTTCAATAATTGCCATCAAGGAATCATTTCTGACATATTCTTCAAATAAAGAACTGATAAAATAAGGCAGTATCATAAAAATAGCAATTGCCAAAACAATCGAAAAGATTGTTACGATACCAGTAAAAACACTTTCCGCCTTCTCTTTAAAAATTCTGTTAAATGCTCTGTCTGCCGCTGTTTCCTTTGCATCCTCATCCTCATAAAAAGAAGCGGAATAATTCAGACATTTCATTCCCAGTACCAGAGAATCCACGAAATTAAAGATGCCTCTGATAAAAGGAATCTGCAACAGCTTGCTGCCATGCATCACACCATGATGTGCTTCTACGTCCACTTCAATTTCACCATTTGGTTTCCGTACCGCTACTGCGTACTGGTCCTTATTCTTCATCATAATGCCTTCCAGAACCGCTTGTCCGCCGATTCCAGAATAATGCGCTTTTTTCTTACCTGACATATTAATCCCCATTTCTGAGTGATATCCTCTATTTAGAAAAGGTTGAGATATAAACCTCAACCTTTTTTCAACCAAACTATTTGCTTTCCACACCGTATTTCTTATTGAACTTGTCAATACGTCCACGAGCCTGTGTTGCTTTCTGCTGGCCTGTGTAGAATGAATGACATTTTGAACAAACTTCTACGTGAATTTCTGGTTTTGTAGAACCAGTTACGAATGTGTTTCCACAGTTACATGTTACAGTTGCCTGATAATACTCAGGATGAATTCCTTCTCTCATCTTGTCCTACTCCTTCTAAACTATAAAGTAAATAGACGTTTTCTAACGCCACATAAAGCTATGTTCTCATCCACTACTGTCTAAATCAACAGCTCCTACATTGTAGCATAGCTTTTTTCCGTATGCAAGCACTTTTTTAGATAAAGCGCATCTTTTTCACCATGTTTACAAATTCAAAATTATTTCTCGTTTTCGCAAACATATCCAGCACCTTATCCACTGCTTCATCCGGTTTCATACCATTTAAGGCTTTACGGATAATATTGATTGCTTCCAGTTCTTCCGGTGTTAACAGCAAATCTTCTCTTCTGGTACCGGATTTTGGAATGTCGATTGCCGGGAAAACTCTCTTCTCCGATAATTTACGGTCCAGAACCATTTCCATGTTGCCGGTTCCCTTAAATTCTTCGTAAACAACATCATCCATCTTGCTTCCGGTTTCTACTAATGCAGTTGCCAGAATGGTCAGACTGCCGCCTTCACGCATATTTCTTGCCGCACCAAAGAAACGCTTCGGCATATGCAGGGCTGCCGGGTCAAGACCGCCGGATAATGTTCGTCCACTTGGGGGAACGGTAAGGTTATATGCCCTTGTCAGTCTTGTAATGCTGTCTAATAAGATAACAACGTCTTTTTTATGTTCCACTAAGCGTTTTCCACGCTCAATTACCATTTCTGATACTCGTTTGTGATGCTCTGGTAATTCATCAAATGTAGAATAGATAACTTCTACATTCGGGCCTTCAATAGCTTCCTTGATATCGGTTACTTCTTCCGGTCGTTCATCAATCAGAAGAATGATAAGATGTGTTTCCGGTGCATTGGAAGTAATGGATTTCGCTACCTCTTTTAATAAAGTAGTTTTACCTGCTTTCGGCGGAGATACAATCATACCTCTCTGTCC
>CAYVUF010000284.1:0-2894 GCA_964454605.1 uncultured Bacteroides sp. | reverse complement strand
TCATGAAGCTGTTAAAAAGTGATTTGAATCTTTTTTCGGATAATGTATACTGCTTTACCCCTACAGGAGATGTAAAAAATCTTCCGGCAGGTTCTACTCCGATTGATTTTGCATACAGTATTCATAGTGCAGTAGGCAATAAGATGATTGGTGCCAGAGTAAACGGCAAGTTAGTTACGATTGATTATGAAATTAAAAATGGTGACCGGGTAGAGATTATGACATCCCAGAATTCCAAAGGTCCAAGTCGTGACTGGCTGAATATTGTAAAAAGTACACAGGCGAAAAATAAAATCAATCAATGGTTTAAGAATGAATTAAAAGAAGACAATATAATAAAAGGTAAGGAACTTCTGCTAAACTACTGTAAAGCGAAAGCAATCAATACCGTTGATGTTCTGACTCCGAAATATGAAGAAGCAATCATGAAAAAATATGGTTTTCAGGATTGGGATTCGGTTCTTGCGGCAATTGGGCATGGTGGACTGAAGGAAGGTCAGATTGTAAACCGTATGCAGGAACTGTATGACAATGACCACCGTAAGGAAATGTCGGATGAAGAAGTACTGGCAGAGGTAGAAGAAAGTGCTCAGATTAACCGTATGCGTGCAAAGAAGAGCACCAGCAGTATTGTGGTAAAAGGGATTCATGATGTGGCAGTGCGTTTTTCCAAGTGCTGCAGTCCTGTTCCGGGAGATGAAATTGTTGGTTTCGTTACCAGAGGACGAGGCGTATCCATTCATCGTACCGATTGCATTAACGTAATGAATCTGCCAGAAATTGACCGTTCCCGTCTGATTGATGCGGAATGGCAGCAGGAGAGCACAGATGCCGCAAATGAAAAATATTATGCGGAAATCAGCATTTATGCCAACAATCGAAATGGTCTGCTGGCAGATATTTCCAGAGCACTGACAGAAAAGGATATTGATATTCTGGCATTAAACACCAGAACCAGCAAACAGGGAACTGCCACAATGTCCGTCAGCTTTGAGATACGAAGCAGAGAAGAACTGAATCGCATTATTGATAAGATTCGTACCATTGATAGTATCATTGATATAGAAAGAACAACAGGCTGATGACTCAGATGGGGCATAAGAATGTGAGGCACAGAAGTCTGGGAAGAAAGGTATAAATAGGATGGCAAACATGAAAATCGGCAGGATGACACTGGGCATCTGCCAGACAAATTGTTATTTTTTGTATCAGGAAAACAGCAAACAGGTTATTTTTATTGACCCTGCTGACAAGGGAGAATACATCTATGAGAAATTGCAGGAACAAGGCTTTCAGGTAGCTGGGATTTTGTTAACACATGGACATTTCGACCATATCTGGGGGACGAACAAACTGCGTGAACTTTCCGGAGCACCGATTTATGCTTATGAGGCAGAAAAGGTACTTTGTGAAGATGCAGAAAACAATGTGTCTGAGCAGGTGGGAAGACCGTATACGGTGGTCCCTGACAGATATCTGAAAGATGGGGAAGAGATAACGATAGCCGGAATGACCTGCAGACTGATTGCAACGCCAGGTCACACCATTGGAAGCTGCTGTTATTATTTTGAAAAAGATAAGATTTTAATCAGTGGTGATACACTGTTTCAGGAGTCTGTGGGAAGAACAGACCTTGCTACGGGAAGTACCAGTGCGATTGTTCGTTCTATTAAGGAAAAATTATTTGTATTGCCGGATGATGTGAAAGTATATCCGGGTCATGGCGATGTAACGGATATTGCATATGAGAAAAAGTACAATCCGTTTTGCCAATAAGGGAAAAGATAAGGCGGTTGGAAGTTGGACTTTCAATCGCTCTGTTTTTGATAAGGGGAGGAAGATAATATGGAAGAAAGAATGGAATTACAGGATGCCAAATGGCAAGTGCTAAACAGGGATGTGATTAAGTATGCGGCGATGCTGGTGATGCTGTTAAATCATATTTCTCATGTCTTTTTGGAAAGCGGAACGGTTTTAAAGGAAGTTTTTGAAGATGTTGGTTATTTTACAGCCATTACGATGTGCTACTTTTTGGTAGAAGGCTACGAATATACCCGTTCTAAGAAAAAGTATGGGTTACGGTTGTTTTTGTTTGCGGTGATTTCCCAGATACCTTATCAGCTTGCCTTTCAGTTTGGCAATTTTAATATGCTGTTTACGCTATTTTTCTGTTTTCTGATTCTGGCAGCCATGGAAAAAATACATAACCATGCATTGCAGACAACAGTAGTAATGCTTCTGGTATTTATAACAGGTTTTTGTGACTGGTCGTTTCTTGCGGGTATTTTTACCGTTTTATTTGCCAGTTACAAAGATTCCCGGAAAAAACTGATCATCTCTTATGGCTTTTCCTTTGTGCTGTTTGCATTATTTAACAGCATGAATTATGCGGCAGTACCAGGATATACTATGATACAGGTGATTTTTCATGGTGTGGTTGCGGCGATACCATTGCTTGTTTCGGGTTTTGTTATTTTGTATCTGTATAATGGGAAAAGAGCAGAATGGGGAAGAACTTTTTCCAAATGGTTTTTCTATCTGTTTTACCCGGGACATTTACTGGTGTTGTGGCTTATAAAGAATTATATGATGTAGTGAAAAGCAACAAAGACAAGATTGAAACAAACTTGTTATGCGCAAAGAACATGCGCAGAAATGAGGATTGGTATGGCGAATCAGATATCAGCGCTTGCAAAAGAAATCATACAGCTTGCCCATGACGACATTTTAATCAATATGCGTTTTCTGGATGTGGCACTTTCAAAACTGAAAATGGAAGAACGGGAACAAATGCGGGCAGTATGCTTTGATGGCAGTAAACTCTATTATGATGCGGTTTTTCTGCTACGAAATTACCAGAAAGAACCCCATTATATGGCAAGACTATATATGCA
>CAYVUF010000283.1:0-2899 GCA_964454605.1 uncultured Bacteroides sp. | reverse complement strand
ATTTTACAATTTGTTACACATTTTTCCATCAAAAAATGTATTTTGCTAGTTTTCTTGCACGTTGCTTCTCTCCAATGCTATACTATTCTTACAACTTTTAGGAGGAGGATATTTCTATGTCACATAAAAAAGAGGCTTTTGCCTTACAAGCACAATCTATTATCAAAAATCTTGAAAAACGCAATATGGAAGGCTACTACTTTGAAACCAGTGAAGAGTGTGTGAAAGCAATTGTGGATTCCATTCCTCAAGGCAGTATCATTAGCTGGGGCGGCAGCGAAAGCATCAAGGAATGCGGACTGATGGATGCGATTCATAATGATTCTTATGAACTGATTGACCGTACAACTGCCAAGAGTCCGGAAGAATCCAGACAGCTTTTTGCGAAGGCAGTTCTGGCTGACTATTATCTGATGAGCACCAATGCTATCACTTTGGATGGGGAACTCATCAATATTGATGGTAATGGCAACCGGGTAGCCTGTCTGATTCAGGGACCAAGCCATGTAATTCTTGTTGTGGGTATGAATAAAATTGTTACAGATGTTCCAAGTGGTGTTGCAAGAGTACGTAATATGGCATCTCCTGCAAATGCCATTCGTTTAAATCGTAAGCTGCCCTGTGGTGCAACCGGTCATTGCCATGATTGTCTGTCCCCGGATTGTTTCTGCAACCAGATTGTCGTTACCAGACGAAGCGGACATACCGGTCGTATTAAAGTATATTTTGTTGGGGAAGAACTTGGATACTAAGCCTGTTTTCCTGGCTTATTGCACTTTTTTCTAAAAAAGCAGGATTCACTTTTTAAAGTGTTCCTGCTTTCTTTTATCTTAGTTTTCTTTTTATCTTAGCTTTCTTAACTTTCTGCCTTAACTTTCTTTCAAATGGTTCATTTTCTCTCTCAGTTCCGAGGAAATGGAATTTACCATATCCGCAGATGCTGCAATCTCTTCTGTTGATGCTGCCAGATTGGTGACTCTGATATTCACACTGTCGATAACAGAAATCAGTTTTTCTGCATCCGCTAACAGACTATTGATTGCAAGCTGAATCTCTTCTTTGTTTCTGTCACTGTCACTTGCTGTATCTTTGGAAGAATCTGCAAGTTTCTTAATATTCTCGGCAATAATTGCAAAACCTCTGCCCGAATCTCCTGCACGCGCTGCTTCAATGCTTGCATTCAATGCCAGAAGGTTTGTTTCCTCAGCAACATCTGTAATTTCACTGTTGTTTGCTTCTAACTTCACCAGCAATTCCTGAATCTGGGTCAAAGCATCCTTCAACTCATCACAGAATGCAACCACATCACTCATAGAAGCTGAAATTCCTGTACTTTCTTCTGCATTATTATTATTGCCTTCTGCCATTTCTTCAATCGAAGTATCCAGACTATCGAAATCATCGGCAACCTCTGCCACAAGCTGTTCAATCGCTCTGTTCTTAGCTTCAATCTGGTCGTGGGACTTTCTGGTTTCTTCCGTCAACTGTTCTGCCAGAACTTTCTTCTTCTCTACTTCATCTTTTATATAGTGAATGCAGTTTTCTTTGGCATTACAGTCATTAAAAATAGCAACTGCCATTTCCTCACATGTTCTGTAACCACACGCCGAACAATTAATCTTGCGGTTTTCTGTTGTATTTTTCTCCATTGATTTAAAAATAGCATCCAATTGTGCTGTATCTGGTTTACCAATTTCCATTCCACTAGACTTATCGGTATAATGTCTGATAAAATCGTTCACATCCAGATTTTTAAACTGTTTATTCAACTGCGCAAGTCTTTGCTTCGGTGTCAGCTTCCTGCTCCATGCTGCCCTGCCGCCTTTTTTCTTGCTCTCTTCTTTAATTTTCTGCATAGCATAGAGAATATCATCATTCTCTGTTTTGCTGTCTTCTACTGCTGTTCCATAAAGACATCCTTTGGCACAATTCAGTGCATCTACCATAAACGGAAGTTCTTTCTTGCCCAGTACTCTTGTCTTATAATCCTCCAGGAACTCATAGGTATGACGTTCTCCTTCAATCTGACGGATAAACACATCTTCTCCGCAGAACCAGTAAACGTTCTCCTTCAAGCCACCCGGCATTGGATAGATAGAGCCAAGACCATATTCAATTTCATCCGATACCGGACTTCCGGAAATGTTATGTTTTCTGATATATTCCATCAAATGGTCGAAAGTTACATTATAGGAAACATATCCTCCGCAGTTCGGGTCATCAATTTCATTTTTCTTAGCAATACAAGGACTGATAAATGCTAATTTATCAGTAACCTTCATGTATTTCTTTGCATAAATCGCACCGCACATCATCGGGGAATGAACCGGCATCAGACTAGGAATCAATTCCGGTATGAATTTCTCAATATAACCAACAACTGCCGGACAAGGCTGTGAAATGCCTCCGGTAAAATTATGTTCTGTAATATACTTGATGTATGCCCATGTTGTAATATCAGCCCCAAAGCTGACACTGATAATACGGTTCACACCAAGTTTCTTCAAGCCACCAAGCACCGACTGATATTCTCTTGGATAATTTGCCAGAAAAGCCGGAGCCAGAAGAAGGGAAATCTTCTCACCTTTCTTCAAATCTTCGAAAAAACGCTCTGTATCATCATGAAAACTTCTTGCATCATGCTCACACGCATCAATACAGGCACCGCAGGCTATGCAGGCACTGCTGTCAACATTAATCCTGCTCTGACCATTCTCTTCCACTGCTTTGTTTGCAGTCAATACAGGACACACAGAAATACATTTGTTACATCCGATACAGTTTTCATTCGTATAAACTAATAAGTTATCATTTGTACCAGCCATTTTTACCTCCAAAAAAAAAGAGGTTCTAAAATAAATGTTGGGGTGACGTTTTTTTCGTCCCTCAGCATTTTTTT
>CAYVUF010000282.1:0-2900 GCA_964454605.1 uncultured Bacteroides sp. | reverse complement strand
ACGCATCTATCTTTCCTACAATAAGTCTTTTAAATAAATTTAACTAATAGTAAATACCCTTTCCTATACAACACTTCTTAAATTTCTTGCCACTACCACATGGACATGGTTCATTTCTTCCTATTTTTTTCTTTCTATGAGCGGTTAATGTTACCTCCGGATACTCATATGGTATACCATGTTTTTCAAAATATATCTTATCAATAAGACTCGGACCATTAGGCGGAAAGAATATTGGACTATTTTCTTCTTTCACTTGAACATCCACAAAATAGCCTTCTATTACGTCTAATTCATCCGAGGACAATATATTGGGATGATTCTCAATTCTCCAAATAATATAATCAATTAAATCATCTGGCTTTTTATCCAAATATCTTAATATTTCTACTATATTTTCTAAATCATGCCAATTACAAACCCATGGATATGGTTGATTATCCTCTTTCTCCAATATCATGCTTGTATTCACAGCCAAACCTCCAAATTGATTTAACGTTAATACAATTGGCAATATTTTTTTGTTGATGCGTTTTTATAACAAACTTTTTATTTTTATTTTCATATAAAATAGCAGCTTCTTTATCTTCAATAAATTTTTTTAGGATCAATGCTTGCTCATAGGCTCCACCTATTCCACTATCTGAATTAAAATGGTCACGAACTCGTTTATACCCTCTTTCTGGATTAAAAAATGGTTCTCTAACTTTTGAAGCTTTTACCTCTGCGATTAAAATATAATCATTAAATTCAATCAAAAGATCATGTTCTTTTGTCCCGCGTTCTTCGCATACACTCATATGATATATAGCTTGTTCACCAAATATAGCTGTCAATAGTTCTTGAAACAATCTTTCAACCGTTTCTGCCTTAACCTTTTTATATTTATCCGCAAATTTATTTTTAGGATTTTCCAATACATCAGTAATGTAATTATATATCGCATTTAATACAAACTGCGGATGGACAATAAACAATGTTTCCTCATCAATCCAGCAAAGAGGATGAGACGCAAACGGATTTTTTCCGTTATAATACAAGAAATCGGTTTCTTCTCTATGTAATCCAAAAATATCTAAAAGTTTTTTTCCTTTTTCTTTTCCGAAATATTCCAATACTCTTGATGCCTTAATACAATTTAAGTTATCCATTGTATTTTGAAGATTACTACTTGCTGTGCCTTGTGCAAACATCATTAAACGTTCAAATTCTTGTTCTACATCGACTGCATACGGATTAAGAGAATTCAAAAAATCTTTTATATCGTTCACAGCATATTTTGATGCACTCATTGTTTCTTCAAACACATCACATATTAATTGATAAAACGCTATAAAATCTTCAGTTATTAATTCTGTCAAATCTTCCAATTCCGAATCAAAACCACTATATAATTCTCGAATTAATTCTATTGTTTGTTCTGGGTATCTTAATATCCCTGTATCAAAATAAGATGTAAATGCTTCCATAGACACCAAATTTCTTTTTATTTCACTCGGTTCAGAGTCTTGCTCGATATTAAGAAATATTTTTATATATTCCTGCGTAATTTCTTGTATATCATTTTCAAGTTCACTATATATCTGATTATCATCGCCTTGCATAATATGTCCATCACTTTTATCCTCTGTACACATAAGTAATCCTGCAAGATATGTATATTGTTTTTGTGGCGAAATAAGATTTGTCTTATTAAAAATATCAGCTTGCTCAGCAATGTCTTTTGCATTATTGGCAAATGTAATAAAATGAATACCTATCATTCCAAGCAAATCACGAGTTCCAATATTCTGTAATTTCTCTTTTAACTTTTTAATCTTCTCTTCCATCTATATACAACTCCATTCTATCAAATAGTAAAATATAACTAATAAAATAAAAATTAACACCCTGACAATTTCAAATTCTTACACACTTTTCGACTCTCTACAATCCCAATATTTTCTAATACTTTCAGTATTACTTATTGAGATATTCCTCCAATGCTGCTATCTTGTCTTCAACAGACTTCATTCTATCACTTATTCCACTTTGTGTGATTGGCTTATAATCTTTTATACTCGCCTCTTCGTCGTACACACAGGCTACACCTGCTCTTAAATACAAAGACAAACTTGGAATGAATGCATACCAGCCACTGATTAGTAACTGCAGACTTTCATCCACTTCCACAATCTCCTCGCATCTGCCCTCAAATTCCATCTCGGATACGATTTCTTCCACCTCTCCAAGACGATACTTTTTCTTATTCTCCATAAGCACCTTCCTCCCCGGCGGGAACACACTTCACTACAAAACGCTTTGTTCCACGCTCTGCACAGGTAAAAAGAGTTAATTCCTCTGCATCAGACTGGGTTTTAATGGAATTATCATAAGGACCTACCACAAAGAAATCCACTACCTCATAGGAATGAAGTTCTCCTGACGTATCAAGAAGTGTTACCATATCCCCCAATTCGATCTGGTTTAACTTTGTGAAAAACTCTCCATATCTGCTTCCATTGTGACCGCACCTTCCTCCCCGGCGGGAACACACTTCACTACAAAACGCTTTGTTCCACGCTCTGCACAGGTAAAAAGAGTTAATTCCTCTGCATCAGACTGGGTTTTAATGGAATTATCATAAGGACCTACCACAAAGAAATCCACTACCTCATAGGAATGAAGTTCTCCTGACGTATCAAGAAGTGTTACCATATCCCCCAATTCGATCTGGTTTAACTTTGTGAAAAACTCTCCATATCTGCTTCCATTGTGACCGCATAAGACACAGTTTCCTGCACTTCCTACCATAGCAGTCTCGCTCATGTGCCCGATTGCCTTGTTTAAGTCAGAGGAAGAACACCCTTCCACCACCGGATAGCGAATCTCTAAACTCTCAATCTCCAGAATGGCAATAA
>CAYVUF010000281.1:0-2902 GCA_964454605.1 uncultured Bacteroides sp. | reverse complement strand
TCCTGTCTGAGCTCTTCCGCAAGCCACTTATCATACGGACAGGCATTCTTCCACATGACCGCACGAAGCTCCACAAAACAGCCACATGCTCTGCACATCCCATCCGCAAGCAAGTCGCATTCTTGACAAACAGTCAGCCTGTCAGTATATACCAACGGGCTGACCTTAAGGTCTTCATCCAGATTTTCAATATAATTATGCAGATTTTCAAAATATGCCGCCTGGTCCATATCTCTCGTCAGACATTTCCGGCATATCCGTCTCGTTTTCTCTTCCATGTTCTGCCTCTCTGGTTGTTCACTTACCTTCTCTTATTTCAGACGGAAGCTGATAACGCTGCATGCTGGCGCTGTAAAGCACACCTTATTACCTTCTGCTTTAAACTCTGTAAATGGAATTTCTTTTACATTTTCCGGCTCATCAAAGGTGTTGTATGCATGCATTTCACCAGTAACAATTGCTGCTTCAATAGAAGAAGGAGCCAGTTCTGCAAAGCACATTTCTACCGGAACATCTTCTGTAATGGACAGGTTGCTTACCGTAACATTTACTGTTCCATCTGCACTTACCGATACTGATTCGCTGATTTCAGGTACCTGATATTCTTCTTCCACACCGATTACTTTGTTGCCGTCTACATAGCTTTCTACCAAATCTGCATCCTGATGGTGCTTATACATATGGAAAATATGATAAGTAGGTGTCAGAATCATCTTCGGTCCTTCGGTCAGAATAACAGACTGTAATACATTAACCATCTGCGCAATACAAGCCATCTTCACACGATCACAGTGTTTATTGAAGATATTCAATGTAACACCTGCAACCAGTGCATCACGCATCGTATTCTGCTGATATAAGAATCCCGGATTGGTTCCTGGCTCTACGGTAAACCAGCATCCCCATTCATCCACAATCATACCAATCTTCTTATCCGGGTCGTACTGGTCCATAATTGCACCATGACGAACAATCAATTCTTCGATATATGCTGCTTTTGCTAAGGTCTTGTACCAGACTTTATCATCAAAATCTGTTGCACTTCCCTTAATCTCCCATCCTTCCGGATGTACATAATAATGCAAGGAAAGTCCATCCATATAGCCATGCGCAAAATCAGGATGTGGCGGTGCAAAGCAGGTTTTCATAACGTCCTCTGTCCAGAAATAATCTGCCACATTCGGACCGCCGCATACTTTCTTAATCGGTGCATCTGCATTGTACTGTCTTACATAAGTCTGGAATCTTCTGTAAAGATTCGCATAATAACTTGGAGTCATATTACCGCCGCAGCCCCAGTTTTCATTACCAACTCCGAAATAGTCAATTTTCCAAGGCTTTTCATGACCGTTTTTCTTACGTAAGTCTGCCATCGGGGATACTCCGTCAAAGGTCATATATTCTACCCATTCGCTCATTTCCTGAACAGTACCGCTTCCTACGTTACCGTTTACGTAAGTTTTACAGCCAAGCTGGTCGCACAATTCAAAAAATTCATGTGTACCAAAGCTATTATCTTCTACCACACCGCCCCAGTGTGTGTTAATCATTTTCTTTCTGGTTTCTTTCGGACCAATGCCATCTTTCCAGTGGTATTCGTCAGCAAAACAGCCGCCCGGCCAACGAAGCAGCGGAATCTGCATTTCTTTCAATGCTGCCACTACGTCCTTTCTCATACCATTTACATTCGGAATATCAGAATCCTCACCTACATACAGTCCTTCATAGATACATCTTCCCAGATGCTCCGAGAAATGTCCGTATACTTCAGGATTGATATGCCCTTTTTTGTTTTTCTCGTTGATAAATAATTTCGCCATTGCCATCCTCCTTATGATATATTTTTCTGTCAGGTCTTCCCATCGCCCCGACTTGTTCTTTTTTTAATTATTAAAATCAAATACCGGTCTGCCCTGTTCATCCCATTTTATTTTCATTAACATCGCATGTCTGTTTGGATTGTAAAGAGGGTCGCCAACAATCTCTGTTTCCGTTCTTGCATGATAAACCATAATATCATTGCCTTCCTCATCTACGGTGAAGCTGTTGTGTCCCGGTCCGTAAATTCCCTTGCTGTCATCTGAGCAAAGCACCGGATACCTTTCTTTTTTCCAGGATAACGGGTCTAACAAATCAGAATCTTCATCTGCTGTCATCATACCCATACAATAAGCAACTCCCGTTTCAGATGCAGAATATGTCAAGAAAATCTTACCTTTTCTCTTAATCACAGCCGGTCCTTCATTCACCCAGAAGCCAACTCTTTCCCAGTCATAATCCGGTGTTGTCAAAAGCACCTGAACCGTTTTTAACTGGTATGGTGTTTCCATTTCTCCTATATATAAGTTAGAAATCTGTCTGCCCACACCAACTTTTTCTGCCCATACATAATAATATTTTCCTTTATTTTCAAAAACAGTTGCATCCAGCGAAAATGCACGAAAAGAAAACTCGTCCTCTTCTGCACAACCCATTTTGCCTTTTTCTACCCAGGTTCCCGTAACAGGGTCCGCATCTTTGCATTCCAGCACATACGGTCTGATGTTCCATACATCATCTTTCTCGCCCGCTGCAAAGTAAACATACCATGCTCCATTAATATAATGTAACTCTGGCGCCCAGACATGATAACTCATAATACCTTCTTCATGCTTGTGCCAGATTTCAACCTCCTGTGCATCCTTCAGTCCTGCCAGAGAATCTGCCTTACGGAGTACAATCTGGTCATACGCCGGAACAGATGCCGTAAAATAGTAGGTACCATCTGTATGCTTATATATATACGGGTCTGCTCTCTGCAAAATCCATGGTTCATTAAAAGCAAGTTTCTTTTCCTGTTCTGTCATCTTTTCCCTCTCCTAAACTCATTAAATTTTATATTTTTTATTAAATTATTATACTC
>CAYVUF010000280.1:0-2909 GCA_964454605.1 uncultured Bacteroides sp. | reverse complement strand
GGATAAAAACAGAAATGGAGAAAGGTAATTTTAAAGCGGGTTTTGCAACCCTTATTGGAAGACCAAATGTAGGAAAATCAACCTTGATGAATTGTCTGATTGGACAGAAAATTGCAATTACTTCCAACAAACCACAGACCACCAGAAACAGAATCCAGACTGTCTATACGTCGGAAGAAGGACAGATTGTGTTCTTAGATACACCTGGGATTCATAAGGCAAAAAATAAGCTGGGCAATTATATGGTGAATGTGGCAGAACGGACACTGGCAGAAGTAGATGTGGTGTTATGGCTGGTAGAACCGACTAATTACATTGGTGCAGGAGAACAGCATATTATTGAGCAGCTTAAGAAAACAAAAACACCGGTTATTCTGGTTATCAATAAAATTGACACCGTAAAAAAAGAGGAGATTTTGTTGTTTATTGATACATACAGAAAGCAGATGGAGTTTGCAGAGATTGTTCCGGTATCCGCTTTAAAAGGTGATGGAACGGAAGAACTGCTTGCCTGTATTATGAAATATATGCCTTATGGTGAGCCTTTCTATGATGAAGATACTGTAACAGACCAGCCAATCCGGCAGATTGTAGCAGAATTGATTCGTGAGAAGGCACTGCGCTGTCTGGAAGACGAAATCCCGCATGGCATAGCAGTTACCATTGAGTCGATGAAGTATCGGAAGCATATTGTGGATATTGAGGCGACGATTGTCTGTGAAAGAGATTCCCATAAGGGAATCATTATTGGAAAACAGGGGCAAATGTTGAAAAAAATCGGTTCCCAGGCAAGACCGGATATTGAAGATTTAGTGGAATCACAAGTTAATCTGAAACTCTGGGTGAAGGTGAAAAAGGACTGGCGGGACAGTGACTTTCTTTTGAAAAATTTCGGATATAATCCCAAGGATTCCGAATAGAAAAAAGGAAAAAAGCAAACCCTAATAGCATAGATTTGATTAGGGGGCTTAAGATGAACGGGGAAAATTACTGGAAGCAATTTCTTATGACAGGAAGTGTACAGGACTTTCTGGCATACAAAAATGCAGTACAAGATATTAAGCATGACAGAGATATTTCCTCTGTCAGAAAAGAAGAGTCAGGGGAACATTCTCATGCAGGAGTTTACAGAGATTACGGGAATGGTTTTAAAGGCTGAACCAATCGGCGAATATGATAGAAGAGTTGTAATTCTGACCAAAGAAAAAGGAAAGATATCGGCATTTGCGAAAGGTGCAAGAAAGCAGACCAGCAGGCTGCTTGCCGCTACCAATCCTTTTTCTTTTGGAAATTTTAAATTATATGTGGGAAGAACTTCCTATAATCTGTTAGAGGCGAATATTACCAATTATTTTGAAGGACTAAGGGAGGATTTCGAAGGTGCCTATTATGGTATGTACTTTTTGGAAGTGATGGATTATTATACAAGAGAAAATAATGATGACAAAGAAATGTTAAAACTGTTGTATCAATCCCTTCGTGCACTGATGCATGAAAAACTGCCAAACCAGTTGGTGCGTTACATATTTGAAATGAAAGCCATGGTCTTAAACGGGGAATTTCCTGGTGTGCCGGAGAAAAGAAAGTGGGAAGAATCTACGGTTTATGCAGTGCAGTATATTATGGTTTCCAGCGTGGAGAAACTATATACTTTTTCTGTGACAGAAGAGGTTATGGCGGAACTGAAAGAAATTGCAGATACTTACCGGAAACGTTATATAGACAGGACGTTTAAAAGTCTGGAAATTGTAGATAATCTTTTCTAATGTGATAAACTTGAAGATGTGTGTTGAAAATCCAGAATAAGTCGGATATAATGTTAAGTTGTTAGCGGTTGGCGAACTCTGTGTTCAGAGTCTGGAGTTTGCAGGTCGTTGGCAAGAATGGAGGTTGTTATGCAGAAATGGAAATTGCCGCTTTGTGTAATGACGGCAGCCTGTGTACTTACCGGATGCGGCAGCTTAAGTGCAGCAGATACCAATATGGTTTCGGTTAAGAAGGATGGCAGGATTGAACAGACGATTGTAGAATCTTTTGAACGGAATTATTATAATCTGGATGAGCTGAAAGTGATGGCTCAGGATAAGATAGAACAATTCAGTCATGGTACAGAGAATATTGTCTGTGATAAAATGGAAGAAAAGAATGGCAATATTATTGTCAAAATGACTTATCTGACAGGTGACGATTATACGGAATTTAATCATAGAGAACTTTTTTGCGGGACAGTTGCCCAGGCTGCGGAACGAGGATACTCTTTTCAGGATGCGGTGACAGAGGAAGGTGTTGATATCAGTGCAGAGCAGTTGTCAGAGGCAAATGATAAACAGGTAGTTGTTCTCCAGACAAAAGAAGGAGAAGAAATGGACGTAGAGGTATATGGTAAGATTTTATATACCAGCGGGAATATTATTCTTTCGGACAAGAAGGTTGCCTCTATTGTACCAGAGAGCGAGGATATGCTCTCGTATATCATTTTTCAATAGGATAAATCCGCAGTTAGTTAAGATGCGGTAAAGAATAAGAAGATGTGAGGGAAAAATCATGGAAAAGACAATGGAAAAAATTGTAGCTTTGGCGAAGGCAAGAGGATTTGTATATCCGGGCTCTGAGATTTATGGCGGACTTGCCAATACATGGGATTACGGTAATCTGGGTGTTGAGCTGAAGAACAATGTAAAAAAAGCATGGTGGCAGAAGTTTGTCATGGAAAATCCATATAATGTAGGTGTTGACTGTGCGATTTTAATGAATCCGCAGACATGGGTTGCTTCCGGACATTTAGGTGGCTTCTCCGATCCGCTTATGGATTGTAAGGAATGTCATGAGCGTTTTCGTGCAGATAAATTGATTGAAGATTATGCAGCAGAACATAATATTGAACTGAAAGAATCTGTGGATGCATGGAC
>CAYVUF010000279.1:0-2917 GCA_964454605.1 uncultured Bacteroides sp. | reverse complement strand
CCATTATCAGCGGCAATCTGACGGAAACCACTGATAATAAATTCTCTGGCAATGATGATGCAAACCATCCAAGCAGGGATTTTACCCAGCTCTACCAGACAAATAAGTGCCGAGCATACTAACAGCTTATCTGCTAATGGGTCCATAAATTTACCAAAATTGGTAACCAGATTATATTTTCTCGCAATTTTTCCATCTAATAAATCTGTCAGACTTGCAATGATAAAAATAGCCAATGCAATCCATTTATCCACTGTTGTGATATTGCACAACAGAAAGACTACAAAAAATGGAATCAGTATCACTCGAAACATAGTTAACTTATTGGGTAAATTCATCTTCTAATTCTCCAATCAAATCATATTCGTAAGAACCGGTAATCCTTACCTTTACAAAATCTCCTGTCATCAATTCCCTGCTGGTATTGATAAACAGAAAACCATCTACATTTGGTGCATCTTTGTAAGTTCTTGCCACATAAGCATTCTCATCTGCTACTTTTCCTTCAATCATAGCATATATGGTTCTGCCCGTCATGGACTGTGCCGCCTCAAATGCAATCTCCTGCTGTAATTCCATAAGCTGTGCCTGACGTTCTTCTTTCACTTCTTCCGCAACCTGCTCTGGCATAGTTGCCGCCGGTGTGTCTTCCTCCTGGGAATAGGTGAAAACTCCCAGACGGTCAAATTCCATCTGGTCTACGAAATCCATCAGCTCCTCATGGTCTTCTTCAGTTTCTCCTGGAAATCCCGTAATCAATGTTGTACGGATACAAATATCCGGTATCTCCCTGCGGAGTTTTCCAATGATATCTTCTAATTCCTGTCTGCTGGTTCTTCTTCCCATTCGTTTCAGAATGGTATCGCAGCCATGCTGTATCGGTAAATCCAGATAATGGCAGATTTTCTTTTCTTCCTTCATAACCTGAATCAGTTCATCATCAATTTCTTCCGGATAGCAATACAGAATACGAATCCAGTATATTCCGGTTATCTGACATAATCTGCGCAGCAGTTCCGGAAGCATCTTCTTGCCATAAAGGTCTGTTCCATAGATAGTGGTTTCCTGCGCTACCAGAATAAGCTCCTTCACACCATTCTCTGCTAATGTTTCTGCTTCCTTTACCAGACTTTCCATCGGAACACTCCGGTAATTGCCACGTATTTTAGGGATAATGCAATACGTACAATGCTTATTACAGCCTTCTGCAATTTTCAGATACGCAAAATGACCGCCTGTGGTCACAACTCGTTTCGTGTCTGTCAAGGGAGTGGCATCCAGATTTCTGTAATGATTTTCCTTTTTCCCCTGAAAAAATTCATCTAATGCCGCTGTAATCGCATCAATTGCGGTGGTGCCGATAATGGCATCCACTTCCGGAATTTCTTCCTGAATCTCTTCCTTATAACGCTGTGCCAGACAGCCTGCTACTACAAGTGCTTTGATTGCACCACTCTTGCGAAGCTCTGCCATTTCCAGAATCGTATTGATGCTTTCTTCCTTTGCATCATTGATAAAACAACAGGTATTAACAACAACGATATCCGCCTGTGTTTCATCGTCTGTAAATTCATAGCCTTTCTCAGACAAAAGACCAAGCATCATTTCGGAATCTACCAGATTTTTATCGCATCCAAGTGATATAAATAAAATTTTATCTTTCATTATTCTTCATCTGACAGGATTTTGATTTTACCCTGATTCAATTCGTCTACTGCAACAGATAACGGTTTCTTGTTCTTATCACTTACTAAAACTTCGTCCCCTGCGATAATCTGTCTTGCTCTTTTAGAGGTTGCCATAACAATAGAATAACGACTGCTTACTACTGGTTCTTCGCCTTCCTCAACCTCGCTGTTTACTACGTTCATTAAATCTGTGTAAGATGGATGTAACATTATTTTTCTCCTTTCGAAAGAACTGTTAATTCAGTTCTGATATTTTCTATAAACTCCACATTTCTTGATGGGGTATTATGAGCTGCCTGAATGATTTCATGAAGCTGCTTTACGCACGCATCCAAATCATCATTTACTACGATATAATCGTAGTTTTCAATTCCCTGTGCTTCTTCCACAGCACGATTCATACGTTTCTTAACAACTTCCAGTGTTTCTGTACCTCTGCCCACCAGCCGACGTTCCAGTTCTTCTGCACTCGGCGGCATAACAAACAAAAGTAAAGCGGTTGGATACTGGGCTTTTATTTTTAATGCTCCCTGTATTTCAATTTCCAGAATGAC
Source organism: uncultured Bacteroides sp. (assembly GCA_964454605.1). GTDB lineage: Bacteria > Bacillota > Clostridia > Lachnospirales > Lachnospiraceae > UBA3282. The sequence goes on along the minus strand of CAYVUF010000279.1, from coordinate 675 downwards.
ATCTTTTCCAGCTTCTAACTGCTGCTCTACATAATCTCTGGGGGTTCCATAATAATTATCACAGTAGCAGGCATATTCAATCAAGCCATTTGCTGCAATTTTTTGTTCAAAATCATCTTTCTTTAAGAAAAAGTATTCTTTCCCATGCTCTTCTCCCGGTCTGGGTGCTCGTGTGGTAGCAGAAATAGACAACGCATAATTATCATATTCCTGTATCAGTTTTTTCATCAAAGTTCCCTTACCGGCTCCGGAAAAACCGGATACTACAATCAATATTCCTTTAGGACTCATCTGTATCCTCACCTTCTACCTGTGCTCTGTTTGAAATGGTTTCTGGAAGAAGGGCTGATAAAACAATCTGATTGCTCTCCATAATCAGAACTGCTTTTGTTTTTCTTCCCTGTGTTGCATCAATTGCCCTTCCTTCCTCTTTAGATTTCTGCACCATTCGTTTAATCGGTGCCGAGTCAGGACTCACAATTGCCACAATTTTACCAGTATTCACAACATTGCCAAATCCGATATGAATCAGTTTACTCAATGCCTCTTCCTACTTTCTGTTTATTCAATATTCTGAATCTGCTCCCGAACTTTCTCAATTTCTGTTTTCAATTCAATGGCGCGATTCGAAATTTCCAAGTCATTTGCTTTGGATAAGATTGTATTTGCCTCACC
>CAYVUF010000278.1:0-2964 GCA_964454605.1 uncultured Bacteroides sp. | reverse complement strand
TCATATATCTGTTTGATATCGCAGATGCTTAGTTTACATAACTCATTTTCTGCTATTTCTACCAGTTTTTCTTTCAAGTAAGCCGGGGTAATAAATCCCTGACAAGGTATAAAATATATTTCCTTTTCCGTAAGTGCAAGCGATATTCCCACACAGTTTTTCTCTGCTCCCTCACGCAAAACTGAAAGTCCCAGCACATATCCTCCATCGCTGTCCGCACCAAGCCTGTGAGCCTTCGCAAAAATCTCCTCAACCAGTGCCAGTTCTCCGATGGTCTTAAAATATTGTGTCTGCTGATTGGCAACAACTGCATCCTTCTCAAAGCGTGACATAAAATTTTTAAATTCTAACTGTTTGCAAAGCACATAGGCTTCTTCCGTATAAAAATTACCCACTTTCGCTTTTTCAAAAGAAAAATCAATATCACTTTCTATATTAATCGTTGCAAGAACCTTACTCAAGTCAGCCAGTTCCTTATTGTTAATCAAGGACTCTCTGACTGCTTTTTTAGTAACTTCATCAATTCTTGCATAAATATTTTCCAACGAACCGAAAGTCACCATCAATTCCGTTGCTGTTTTCTCTCCTACCTTGGGTACTCCTGGAATATTATCTGCTGTATCTCCCATTAAGGCCTTCAAATCAATAAACTGAATCGGATTTACCTGATATTTTGCTTCTACATCAGCCGCATAGTAATCTTCTATCTCTGTTTTACCGCCTTTGGTCTTCGGAATACGTATTTTAATATGCTCCGATGCAATCTGAAGCAAATCTCTGTCCCCGGAAACTAAAGCGACTTCCATGCCTTCCTTCTCTCCACGTTTTGCAATCGTTCCAAGAATATCATCCGCTTCCAGTCCAGGCTTCTCCATAATGCAGATACCCATTGCCTGCAGCATCTGCTTCATTACCGGTACCTGCTCCCGCAGTTCCTCTGGCATCGGTTTTCTGGTTCCTTTGTATTCCTTATAAATTTCATGCCGGAAAGTGGGGGCATGTACATCAAAAGCTACGGTCAGAAAGTCCGGCTTTTCTTCTTCTATTATTTTAAACATAATATTCAGAAAACCATACACTGCGTTGGTATGAAGTCCCTGGCTGTTTGTTAAATCCGGCACACCATAAAAAGCCCTGTTTAAAATACTATGTCCATCGATTAAAACCAGTTTCTGACTCATGAGTCTAACGTTCCTTCCTATAATCTGAATATAATCAAAATTGCAATCAATATCGCAACTGCGACTGCTGTTTCCAGACAAATCAAGGTATGCTGCAATCCCCGGTGAACCCTGATATGCGATTTTGCGTTTTCAAGCCTGTCTGCCAGCGCATTTTGTAAATTAAAATTATTTCCTTCTTCCAGTCGTTCCATACCTTCTGATACCAGAAATTGAATCGAGAGTTCCTCTTTACATTCCGGACACTGTTCAATATGTTCCACGAACTGCTCCAAATTCTTTCCTTCCAGTTCATCCTGTAAAAATAAGGAAATCATTTTTTCCGTTTCTTTGCAATTCATATTTATCCTCCGGCACACATCTGCCTATTCAGATGAAAACCATATATTTTTCATTATATACCATAACACTATCCTTTGCAAAGTTTAAAATGGCATTCCGTTTCCGAAATGCCATTTTCCTATCAAAAATCATTCTGTTTTCCTAAGACTGTGCTTCTGTCGTCTGCTCAGTTTCCGCTGCTGTTTCAACCGGCACCAGTGAAGCGGCACCATGCTTATTGGTTGTATATAACGCGCCGTCTACTATCACTTCACCATTTCTTACCAAAACACCGTCTGCACCATAATAATACTGTTGTCCGTCCGGCTTTGTTACCAATCCGGTCTGCATTACACCATTGTCGGCAAAATAATAATCCTGCCCTTCAATTGTCACATCACTTACTAACATATGACCATCTTTTGTTGCCATGAAATATCTGCCGCTTTCATCTTCTATCCAGCCATGTACCATGGCTCCGGTATCCAGTGCATAATAATACTTCTTGTCTCCTATTGTCACCCATCCGCCAGTTCTCACACCATTTTCATCAAAATAATAATTCTGACCTTCCAGGGCAACCTGACCTCTTGCTACACTTCCGTCCGCAGTCAGATAATAGGTTCCTGTTTCATCCGCAAACCAACCATTCCTCTGCAAGAAACCATTGCCATCCAGATAGTATCGGGTATCATTATAAGTTACCCAGCCACGCTGCATTTTATAGCCTGCAAAAAACATGGTCTGTCCATTTCTGTCAACAAAACCATCCGAAACAATTAAAGAAGAATAATCTTTAAACTGATAGTTGATATCCACTCTCGTTCCAACACCTGCTACACTGCCATGTGAAGAACTCTGCCAGAAGGATGCACCTTCGTATTCCAGATTATCTGCATACTGGGCAACCCATTTGTCATAACCAACATTACCAATTCTCTGGTTAAACCAGTTTTTGCTGGAATAAACCATTGGGTAATACCCTGCTGCTGCCATCGTCTGACAAAAAGTATTTACCATTGCCTGAATCTGTTCCTGGGATAAACCTCTCTGACAGGAATCCTCAATATCAAATACAACCGGATAACTTACTGTATAATTAGAAAGCCATTGCAGCATCAGATTCGCTTCATTCTGCGCCTGCTCCACATTTGTTGCATAAGAATAGATATACGCACCAACCCGCAATCCAGCATTTTGTGCCCCTCTCATATTCGCATCAAAATAAGGGTCTATACCCGATTTGGTACTGCCTGCTTTGATAAATGCAAAGGAAACACCGGATGCTGCAACACTATTCCAGTCCACTGCTCCATTGTGTTTTGAAACATCTATCCCTCTGGCAATTGCATGACTTGCATTGGCTGCCTGTGCATAATTTACCGGTGCAATCGCCATAAAACAAGCAAGCGCAATTGCTAATGTCTTTTTCCATAATGTTATCATTTGTCTTCTCCCCATA
>CAYVUF010000277.1:0-2996 GCA_964454605.1 uncultured Bacteroides sp. | reverse complement strand
AATTCGCACTGCTGCCCCGCATCTTTGACCTGATGCCTTTTGCCAACACCAACTTTGAACGCCTGGAGATGAACCGCCACGAGGGAGAAGAATTCATCTATGTATTAGAAGGCATCTTAACTGTCTTTTTAGACGGCAGTGAATACTGCTTAAATCCAGGTGACAGCATTCAGATCCACTCTCAGGTACCGCACAATTGGGTCAATAATACCAACCGTGTTGTAAAAATCCTGACGGTTCACACGCCGAATCCATTTATTCACGGAAATGAAGTAGTTCTATAAACCTTATACTAACATTTTTTTATTCCTGTGACAAGAAAGAATAAAAAATACAAAAAAGCAAAAGCACGATGAAACGAATCCCTACGCCTCATCGTGCTTTTTTATGCCTGATATACACTTTTTCCAGCCAAAAATACTTCTTTCACCGCATCCAGTGCTTTGATATCTTCTGCCGCATTTCCTGCCACTACCAAAAGATCTGCCGCAAGTCCTGCCCTCAGCGTACCTGTTTCCTGGTCAATTCCCAGTACCTTAGCCGGGTTTTCCGTTGCTGTCTGAATAGCCTGCAGCGGAGTAATTCCATATTCCACCATATAAGCCAGCTCCTGATGCAGCGGAAGCGGCGGTGCATCATACAGAACCATATCCGTTCCGGCAAGCACCGTCACACCAGTATCATAAATTGCTTTAAAATGATCCCGGTAAGCCTCGTACGCCGGTTTGAAAAAATACTGATCCTTTACCGCTCTGGCCGTAATCGGATTCGAAAGATCGCCTCCCTCTTCCATCAGCTTCTTTGTCTTCTCATATAATACCGTATAAGCAGTAATCGTCGGTACCCAGGCCAAGCCTTTTTCTGCCATTTGACGCCCCTGCTCTACTGTCATAAAGGTTCCATGCTCAATCGTGTCAAAGCCCGCATCAATCGACATCTGAATGGCCGGATGCGTTCCTGCATGAATTGCAGCCTTATAGCCCCTGCGATGACTCTCATCCACAGCGGCATCCAGCTCCTCCTGCGTAAATTCCGGCACATGGGCACGATTGCTGGTCAAAAGCTTAATCCAGTCCGCCCCATCCCGGCACTGACGGCGAATCTCCTTTCGAATCTCCCATGGTCCATCTACTTCAACAATTCCATCCTCATGACCATGACCGCCTGTCATACACATTCCGGCATCTGTATGAAAAATTCTAGGCACGGTTACATATCCCTTTTCCCCTGCCAGACGAAGCTGTTTCATCAAATGATGCGGAGAAGAAACATCTCGAACCGTAGTAATTCCCCGCTCCAATGCATACTTGGCCTGCTGCAGTGCATAATACGCAATCATAAAATCATCAAAATTCCCCAGATCCGGCTGACTGTAATAATAGCCAAAATGGACATGCATATCCGTAAGTCCCGGCAAAATAGAGGCATCCCCGTAATCCTTCCATTCCTCTTCCGGATAACGTTCCTTCGCCTCCCTGCGCGTTCCAATCCAGCCAATTCGCCCATCCGCTCCAACATAAATCGCTGCTTCTTCCAGACAAGTACTGCCATCACCAGTAATTACATGCTGTGCTGTAAGTATCATTTCACACTCCTCCTTATATAATACTCTGCACGTTCTGCATCCAGACCAAAATGACGCATCAGCTTCTCTTTAATCCGTTCCGGAGCAGTTCCTTCCTCCAGATTCTCTTCAATCATAGCTTGGATTCCGGCATCACGTCCTACCTCCAGACCCTCTGCGAATCCTTCTTCCTTGATTCCCTGACTCAAATTACACATAATACTCACATCCTCCTTTTCACTCTTCTCCATCAAAATCTCATATTCCTCTTCCATAATCGCAAGCTTTTCTCCAACCGGCAGAGTTCTGGACAACAAGGCTCCGAGCAAGCGGTGCAGCTCTACTCCTACGCTTCGTTTCGGAAGGTTCTTAGACAGACCAATCATCACGATATTAAAGAGTCCCAGATCTCCCTTCCAATTACTGGCTCCTAACAGGACATCATTCGTCAAATGAATATGATTCAGACTATTCTCATTCCGGTTCATGCACACCCAGATCGAATACACCCGCTTGATTTCATTATAATTCGATTTCTGAAACTCCCGTTCCTTCTGAGATGAAATCAAGCGGCTTACATAAAAAACTGCACGGTTTAAGATATCATACTGCTTCGGTTCATCCTTCTGTGCTTCCACATTTACGATGATCTGGCTCAGACCGTCCTTCATCCGCGCATAAAACAAAATATCAAACCAGAGAAAGCCTTCCCCGCGTTCTCCCTGCTCTGTATTCAGGCCGACAATCCGATCTCCTTTGGCATACAGCCCGGTTTCCTGCTTCCTTTGATTCGTTAACCCCGGCTCCAGCAGCACCGTGCTGATATAAGGTTCTCCTTCAATACAGCCTCCGACCTCGTTCGGATCCATTCCCTTAAATTCCGCTACTGTCCTGACCAGTATGTGCGCCAGAATCTTCTTATTTCCCAGCAGACGCTTTGCGCTCGCATCATACTGTGCTTCCTTCTCTGCTGCCGTTACGGCATTTCTCAATTCCTGATTCACTGCTCCTCCTTTGTGCCTGCATCCGCAGACTACAAAAAGAGCAGCCCTGTCTTTATTATAGCCTGCCGGATTCATTCTCTCAACTTAAGATTCTATTGTTTTGAATTTTTTGAAATAGGGGGAAGACTCTCCCAGATCTGCGGCGCCAGAACAGCGCCGCGAATCATACTTTATTTTTTCATGTTTATTTTATCACAACTATTCTTCTTTAGCAAGAAGGATCCTTTTATTCCGTCTCATTCTCCTCATCCGCCACTTCCTCGTAGGCCTCCGCCAGAACCACCAGACGGTGGGTATGTCCCTGCCCGATACAGGTGGAAAGCATCACCAGCGGCCGTTCCTCTTCTTTGTCCGGCTCATTCATTCGATAGGGGCTGTACCTCTGCATCTCGGCCAGAAACGAATTTCGCGCCGCCTCTGATTCAAAC
>CAYVUF010000276.1:0-3061 GCA_964454605.1 uncultured Bacteroides sp. | reverse complement strand
GACTTCCATCCACCGGATGTTCGCAATTGACTGCCTTAGCAAAAATTTTGGCGATACTGGTTTTACCAGTTCCTCTGGTTCCGCAAAATAAATAAGCGTGTCCGATTCGTCCTGACGTTATCTGGTTTTTTAAAGTCTTTACGATCGCATCCTGCCCCTTGACCTCATCGAAGCCCGCCGGACGCCATTTGCGATATAACGCTGTATAGGACATGAACTCGCTCTCCTTCTCTTTTATTTATCACCAAAGCTGATTCCCACTGCCTTGGCTTCCCGAATAATATCACTTTTCGGATCTACTGTTTTTAATTTACCTGCAATTTCCTGCAAGGGTACTTTTTCAATTTTATTTCGATTCAGGGCTACCATATAACCATATTGTTTTTTGGCTATCAGCTCTGCCGCTTCCGCTCCCAAACGGGTTGCTATGACACGATCATACGGTGTCGGCGGGCCGCCCCGCTGCATGTGTCCCGGAACCGTTACACGGATCTCCTGGCCTGTTTTTTCCTGAATCTGGGCGCCTAATTCATACGCAACAGACGGATATACTGCACCTTTTTTCTTTTTTAATTCTTTCTTGGAAAGTGCCGCATCCTCTTTGGAAATCGCCCCCTCTGCCACAGCCAGAATCGTAAAATTCTTCCCATTCTTAACACGGGCATTGATCGCCTCAACCACGACATCAATATCATACGGAATTTCCGGAAGCAGAATAATATCCGCACCGCCGGCAATTCCGGCATAAAGCGCCAGCCAGCCAACTTTATGTCCCATCACTTCTACAATAAATACCCGTCCATGGGACGCGGCTGTTGTATGAATATAATCAATTGCATTGGTTGCAACATCTACTGCACTGTAAAAGCCAAAGGTCAAATCACTTCCCCACAGATCATTATCGATCGTTTTCGGAAGAGAAACAATATTTAAACCTTCCTCCCGAAGGAGATTTGCTGTTTTCTGACTTCCGTTGCCGCCCAGGACTACCAGGCATTCCAGCCTCAGCTTATAATAGGTATGCTTCATCGCCGCCACCTTATCCAGACCATTCTCGTCCGGAGTACGCATAAGCTTAAATGGCTGGCGGGATGTTCCGAGTATTGTTCCGCCAGTGGTCAAAATTCCGGAAAAATCAGAAGGCTTCATGATTCGGTAATCCGCATAGATCAACCCTTTGTAGCCATCTTCAAATCCAACAATCTCTACATCATCGAACATTTTGTATAAAGCCTTGGCCACACCGCGCATCGTTGCATTTAAGCTCTGACAATCTCCGCCGCTGGTCAAAATTCCGATTCTTCTCATTCAAGGACTTCTCCTTTCCAAAATCTGCATCAGGCTAAGCGATACCCATTCTGCAATTATAATACAATACGTTTTGAGGGGCAAGGAAAAAATACTTACGAAAATCAGATCAAAAAAGGGAGCCCAGCTTCTATGCCTCTTCGGCGCTGTTCTCCCATTTCTATTCTTTATTAAATCCGCACATCCTGTTTTGAACGAATGCCACAGACGTTACCCTGATAGTTAACTCGGCCCAGGCTGCCTCATGTCACACAAGAGGTTCTGCTTAGTGCTGCTGCATTCCTGCCCTGACACGGTTCACAGATTCCTGTTGCATAAGACCCAGACTTCAACGCCACTTATCAGGGGCAGCTCTGCAGAAAAACGCCCGAGACAGGATATCACCCCCGCTGTAGCGGATTGCGGGTACAGGGCACCGCTAACTCCCCGGCTGTGCGGAAACTTTATGACTTGGTCTAGTGCTGAATTTATCAGCTTGTTAAGTATACCCTGACAACCTCGTTTTGTCAAGGAAGTTTCGAACAGCTTTACTCCTCTCCTTCAAACTCTTCCCTTTCCTCCCACCATTCCAGACACAGAGCATGCCACACTTCCCAAGCGGCATCTCTTTTTTGAATCAACGCAGCATAATTTTCTCTATACTCCTCCTCTTTCTCCAATTCATCAAACCAGTATTCTTCTGATGTTTCCCAGGAATTTTTCATCTGACAGCACTGTTCTTCCAGTATCATATACCTCTCTTCTGCCGGCTCCAGCCGTTCTAAAATCAGACGCATTTTCCAGTCCTGATAGGCCGATTCGGTCGAAATCTCCTTCAAGCGATGGCGCTCTGCTTTCGGCACTGCCTGAAGGTCTGCTACCAGTGCCTGTTCCTCTGCGCGCATCTGAGCGGCAAGATCCGTTCCATATGCCTTTCTCTGTACCCGTTCCAGATAATGTTCATAACCAAACGGATAATACATTGCGTTCTGTCCTTCAAAAATGAGAACCGACTCTGCCACCTGCCGAATGAAGTAGCGATCGTGAGATACAAACAAAATCGTTCCTTTGTAAGCCTGAAAAGCGGATTCCAGCACCTCTTTCGCCTGTATATCCATATGATTGGTCGGCTCATCCAGAATCAGAAAATTAGGACAAGCCGTTAAAAGCTCTGCCAAAACCAGACGCGCCCGCTCTCCGCCAGAAAGTGCATTTACCTTTACTGCTGCTTTTGCACCGCCAAACAGATAACGTCCCAAAAGCCCCCGCAGCTCTTTTTCTGTCATAGCCGGAAACAGGGCTCGAACATGCTCCAATACCGTCAGCTCTGAATACAGCTCTGCAGAATGCTGATCGAAATAACCAATCGTCACCTGATTTCCAATCCGACAGAGCCCGGCATAAGGCGGAATCAGACCCGCCACTGTTTTTAAAAAGGTACTTTTTCCGGCTCCATTGGGGCCAAGCAAACCAATTTTCTGACCCCGGCGAATACTGAAAGAAAGCTCCAGCAGTTCTTTTTCGTATCCAAGCTTCAAATGCTCTGCTTCAAATACCCGCTTGCTTCCTAACATTTCCGGTGTCAGTTCTCCGGTAAACCGAAACGTTTCTTCCTCCTGCGGCTTTTCTATCCGTTCCATCCGATCCATCTGCTTCTTTTTCGCACGCGCAAAGGAAGACTTTGATGCCTTGTGTTTAAAGCGATCAACAACCCGATTCAGGCGCGCAAGCTCCTCCTGCTGCCGTTCCCACGCTTTTTGCTGCAGCTGAATAC
>CAYVUF010000275.1:0-3072 GCA_964454605.1 uncultured Bacteroides sp. | reverse complement strand
ACTACGATATTCACCTGCATCCAACAAAATTTGTGCAGACTTTATATCACTTTTTTGCAGTCTCAATACGATGCAACACTAAATCTTTGACTGAATCGCTCATACTGCTCCTCTTCTCTGATAATCTAAGTATATCACTAATTATTCAATATCAAAAGAAAAAATCTACACCTTAAACCGATAACCTACTCCCCAGATTGTTTCAATATACTGTGGTTTGGCTGTATCAAACTCTATCTTTTCGCGGATTTTCTTAATATGAACTGTTACGGTTGCAATATCACCGATAGAATCCATATCCCAGATTTCCCGGAAAAGTTCTTCCTTTGTATAAACATGATTCGGATTTTCTGCTAAAAACGTAAGAAGGTCAAATTCCTTCGTTGTAAATGTTTTCTCCTCTCCATCCAGATAAACCCTGCGTGCTGTTTTATCAATTTTAAGACCACGAATCTCAATGATATCATTCACTTTCTGATTACTGCCCACTAATCTGTCATAACGTGCCATATGGGCTTTTACCCTTGCCACCAATTCCGAAGGACTGAAAGGCTTTGTCATATAATCATCTGCACCTAGTCCAAGTCCTCTGATTTTATCAATATCATCCTTTTTCGCAGAAACCATGATAATCGGGATATTCTTTTCTTCCCGGATTTTCTTACAAACTTCAAAACCGTCTATTCCCGGAAGCATCAAGTCCAGAATCACCAAATCAAATTCTTCCGCCATGGCTCTTTCCAGACCACTATCTCCTGTATTTTCAATTTCTACTTCAAAATCACTTAACTCCAGATAGTCTTTCTCTAAATCTGCAATTGCTTCTTCATCTTCAATAATTAAAATTCTGCTCACCTTTTATACCTCCTGTTTCGGTGCATGATATTTTCTGATTACAAAATGTAAACAAGTTCCTTCTTGTTCTTTACTGGTTGCCCAGATATAACCGCCATGGTCCTCAACAATTTTCTTGACAATGGATAACCCAATGCCGCTGCCGCCCTGAGCAGAGTTACGAGATGCATCTGTCCGGTAAAACCGTTCAAAAATATTGGGTAAATCTTTTGCTGCAATACCTTTTCCATTATCCTCAATTTCAACCCGGATAGAATCTACCTCATCCAGAATCCGGATATCAATGATACCATGCGGCTTATCAATATATTTTATACTGTTGCCAATAATGTTGTTGATGACCCGCTTCAACTGTTCCGGGTCCGCAATAATCTGTGTATCCTGCGAAACCAGATTATCATAATTCAGTTCAATATTCTTCGATTCTAAATCCAATCCCACTTCTTCTACACAATCTCCAAAATAATCTGCTACATTGATACGATGGAAATTGTAAGGAATACGATTATTGTCAATCCCAGAGTAAATAGTTAATTCATTGATTAACCTGTCCATATCCATGGCCTTGTTATAAATGGTCTTAATATATTTGTCCATTTTCTCCGGTGTATCAGCAACGCCATCCATAATGCCTTCTACATAACCTTTAATTGCTGTAATCGGAGTTTTCAAATCATGAGAAATATTACTAATTAATTCCCGATTCTGCTTTTCATGTTCGAACTTCTCATCCGTAGACTCTTTCAGACGTAATCGCATATCCTCATAATTCCGATATAATTCTCCAATTTCACCTTTTTCACTACTTGCCAGTCTATATTCCAGATTTCCCTCTGCAATATTCTGCATTGCCACATTTAACTGGTTGATAGGCGTGAAAACACCTTTCTTAATCCACTGTGTCAGAAGCAGACTGGTAAAAATCAGAATCAGAACAAAAGCTAACACCATATCTATCAGCATGGTTCTGGAAACCAGAGAGCTTACCTTCGTTACAATAAAAAAGCTGCCTTCCTTACCATCTAAGAAAGTAAAATCAAGCTGCTTTACTAGCTTTTTCATATTGTTGTAATAATATCCCGTTTCCGCATCCGGCACGTCACTTCCATACCTTGGCAGCTTCGCAAAAATTTTTTTGGAGCCTTCCGGATTCCCTGTGTAATAAATCTCATCCTCTTTTCGCACAATAATATAAGAAGACTTACTTTTTAAAGATTCATTGATTTCATCCAGATATTCTTTCTCTTCTAATTTAGCAGAATTGAAAATTAACTGCTCTTTTACCTCCTGCAGTACTTCTTCTGTCATCTGCTTATAATTCTCTATGGTATAATTAGAAGATGCATACTTAATATTCAGAAAACCGTTGCCCTGCTCTGAATTAACAATATAAATACCTATCCCCATAAACGCAACTGCTGTCAGTAAAAGTGGTACAACAACAATCACAATCGAAGTAATCAACAATCGGGTCTTAAACTTCAAAGATAATCAACCTCTTTCCGTTTTCTTGCGCTTTTCAGCATCTTTCTACTTACTAATATACCACAAATTACTGCAATATAAATAAACCAAGTCATATATTCTTATTAAAAATTTGTAAATTCTTTTCATAAATAACGTCTTAAATATTTCGCTTAAAATTGTCTTAAAATTTTCTGTAAAAAAATTATTTTTCCTTATTGACAATTTCTTCTCATTTGTTATAATAATATCAGTAATCATTACTAGTTTTGATTGAGAGGAATTTTCATGGCAGTAAAATATAGCCGTCAACGACAATTGATAAAAGATTTCTTAATGACAAGAAAAGACCATCCGACAGCGGATGTTGTATATATGAATGTTAGACAGGAATATCCTAACATTAGTCTTGGTACTGTTTACCGAAATCTTACTTTACTGGCAGATATGGGAGAGATTCTCAGGATTCGTGTAGGCGATGGTGTAGACCATTTTGATGCGGATACTTCCAAGCATTATCACTTTATCTGCAAAGAATGTGGTCAGGTAGTTGATTTAGAAATGGACGATATTGATGAAATCGTTACAGTCGCTGGAAAGAATTTTAACGGCGAAATCCAAGGACATGTTACCTATTTTTATGGTATTTGTGAAACTTGTCAGAACAAATAACCTTTTAGGTCACATATACAGCATAATTTGAAATTAAGATGTTAATGCTATATAAAATCAACACATCTTAAGATATAACTA
>CAYVUF010000274.1:0-3076 GCA_964454605.1 uncultured Bacteroides sp. | reverse complement strand
GATTTATGGCAGGGATAGGGACTCTGTTAACGGAACAACCCAGATTGCCGCAAAGCGGTACACAGTGGCTTATGATAGGAGTGCTTATTGTTGTCTGCACTGGGTTTGGTTTTACGTTACAGCCGGTTGCACAAAAACATGTGACGGCGCAAAGAGCCGGTTTGTTTTGTGTAATCAGTCCAGCCATTGCGGCAATTCTTGGAGTCGTTGTATTGCAGGAGAAGATAGGAATCTGGGGCGGGATTGGTTTTTTGTTGATTCTCACCAGCATTGTATTGCCATATTTGAAAAAAGAATAAAATGCCATTTTTTTCACTAAGTCCAGTGCTTTCTGCTTTTTTGAATTTGCACCCATCTTGTGGTACAAAGGCAAAAACAGTAGGAATACAGATGAAGTTTATGGTACTTTCAAACGAAAGAATATATTATAGCCATACATTTGCCGGGTGCAATAAATTCCTAGACAAAACATAGTAAAAAAGGTATACTGAAAACAGATTACAAATCGAGTCTATGGGAAATAGCGAGGGTTATTGTATGGAGTATAATGGTGTTTCTTTTGAGAAAAGAGTCAAGGAAAATATCAAGAATTATGCTTTGGATAATCTGTATGATATAGGTGCATTGACAGATTATATGAAAGCAATTGCGGCGGTAATTGATGGAGAACTTCTTTTAACAGACAGACATGGTGAGAAAATTGTTTCCATAGGTGATTTCGTAGGTTTTACACCAGATGTTGTGAATTTTCCAGGGAGAAAAATTCGTGTTGCAAACAGAACAGTTGCACACCTTTACATATGTCTGAGTAAAGAACCGCCGGAAGAAGTTCTTAAGAGAATGGAGAAGTTGTTGGATAACGTGGTGGTTATGCTTTCCAGACTTGGCGAAGAGAGCTATCAGCATAATGAAGCGGCTGTTTATATTGATGAACTGGAAGAGAAACTGGAGTCAAAGCACGAGAAACAGATACATGGAATGAAAGAGGATGCTTTGACAGGTGTTTATCATAAGATTTATTTTGAAGAACGTATGAAGGTCATTGACCGCGCGCAGGTTGCACCGGTTGCTGTGATCAACATCAACATCAACGACTGGAAATATGTGAATGATAATTTCGGGGATGAAGAAAGCGACCGTCTGATAAAGACGATTGCGGGTATTATCCGACAGGAAGCAAAACCGGATTATGTGATTGGACGTGTAGATGGGGATGTTTTTGTGGTCCTGATTCCAATGGTAGAAAGTGGAGAGGCAGAAGAATATTGCAGGAAAGTACAGGAGTCATGTCTTGCTTATGAGGATGATATCCTTGCACCTTCCGTTGCCTGTGGAGTGGTTTATAAAACAAATGTAGAAGAGCAGTTGGCAGATAAACTTCCAGATGCAGAATATGAAATGTTTGATAACAAATTTGAAGTGAAAAATGCACCGGGTTATCGGGAACGACTTGAGAAAAGAAAATAGTTTTGACTGATTACTCATATTACCTTTTGACAACCGGTGATATGAGTAATTTCATGTTAGGATATATGAGGAGAAAAGAAAAATGAATCCAGCAGCAAAGGTGCAATGTGAAAACTGCCATGCCATGATAGAGGCTGACAGTCCGAAATGTCCATACTGCGGTGCAAGCAGTGCCTTAGGCAGTGAAAAACGGTATATGGAGCAACTTTCCAGTATTAAGGAAGGGGTTGAAGAACTGGAGCAGATACCGGTAAAGGCTTACCGGAAAGAGATGAGCCGGACAGGGAAAATTATTTTGATTACCATGTTGGTTTTTGCAATCATAGCAGGCATTCTGGGCGGACTATACTGGTGCTTTCAAACACTGTTATATGCTGCAATAGCTGAAGACCCCAAAACACAGCTTATGTGGGAAAGGGAAAATTATCCGGTTCTGGATGAAATGTATGCCAAGGGAGATTACGCTGGTATTCTGGCTTTCATGGAGGAACATTACGAGGAAGCAGGGTATTCCGTTTATAATTGGCAGCATTATAACTTCATTGATGTATATCGTTTTTATGAAAACAGTATGTATATGGCGGGGATGATAGAAGAAGGTCATTACAATGAAGAGGATGTTATGTGGTGCATCGTAGATGCCTTGTTTGTTTTGCGCGAACATGATTATGTGACTTATTCCAGTCAGGAGGAAGAGCAGATAGAAGTGTATCGGGAAGAAGTCTTTGAAGTTATGAAGAATTTGTTTGGAATGACACAGCAAGAGGTAGAGAAATTGTATCAGGACAGTTGCGTGGAAGAAGACTATGGCATTATTTTTGATTATGACAAAGCAAAGAAAAATGCTGAGAAAATTGCAAAAGAGTATAGTCGGAAGCAATAAAAAAATGAGGAAAAGATAATGTCCAGCGAAAGGAAGTAGAGGAAATGAAGTGTCCATCATGTGGAGCAAATTTACAGATAGAAGATGAAAGATGTCCCTTTTGCGGAAAGGAAAATCCGTTTGCAGTAAAACATCGCAGAGATATGCATTATTATAACAGGGAATTTCATCAGGCAAGGCAGTCGGTAGAACAGAAAACAGAGCGTTTTACATCTTCTGCTGTTAAGATAACAGTGATTGCTATTTTAGTAACCTTAAATATTATTATGGCATTTTTGACAGTAGTAGGTCCGTATCAGATATGGAAAATGCAGACTAATAGGGATATCCAGAAAAACTATGCAGCTTATGAAGCACAGTTAGCGGCTTATGAAGAAGAAGGCAACTGGTGCGCCATGGAAGAATTTTATGAAGCAAAATCACTTTCCATGGGACAGAACTATCGTGAGTATCGGGTGGTTGTCAATGCGGCCAATAGCTACAAGTATATTATGCAAATGTTAATGAATTACGCTTCGGAAGAAGGTTATATCGATGCCAGGGAGTGTGGAGAAAGGGTTGCAGATAGTCTGGATTATTTCTATGCTTATATAGACCGCACAGAGTACCAGTATGAAGATTACGATATCTGTTATGAAGGCAGACAAGGGGAAGCATTGGAACGTATGAGAGCCGATATGGAAGCTGTACTGATTGCTTATGCTCATCTGACACCAGAAGAAGTAC
>CAYVUF010000273.1:0-3080 GCA_964454605.1 uncultured Bacteroides sp. | reverse complement strand
GAAGTAAATAATCTTTTTTCCATTTTCTCTGTTCCTTTCTCTCTTTGTCCTATATGTTATGTGTCTTTGTGTATCCTGCAAGATTCCTGCTGCCTTCTGCTGCCAGAAAAACATCTCATAATACACAAAAAATCCGCTTACCAAAATAAGCGGACCTGATAGTCGATAATCAAATCCTCTTATTGTTCGAACTGTCATCAAACAGTATACTCGCTCAGGCTGGCACCTTCCTTCACAGGGGTTGCCGTGACTTCACAGATCCTATGTATCTCCATCACTCTGAATAAGAGAAAATCATGTTCTTAAGAAAGAACGCACAATATTGAATTTTCATATCTTCTCCTAAAAGATACACCGCTTTCACATTTCTGTCAATAGATGAATAAAATATATTGCAGTCTTGGTTAAAAATAGGTAAAATTATTTCAAGAGTATGAATAAAAGAAAGGGGGAATCACCATATGCAACGAGTTTATACAAATGAATTGGTTCCCGGCATGATTACTGCCGAAGATATTTATCAGTACAACAGCAATCAGCTAATCCTGCCCAAAGGACTTGTACTAACCAACCAGGCTATTGCCCGTTTAAATGATTATTCCATTATCAGCATCCGTATCGAAGAGGACCATGTAGCCATTCCGGCTGCTTCTACCGGTGCCGAATATGAAGGGGAATCTTATTTTAAACAGATTCGTTCCAGTCAGGAATTTAAGAAATTTAAGCAGAATTTCCAGAATGAAGTATCTGCTTTCAAAGACCATTTCAATGATGTTGTCCGTAAAAATGCACCCATTGATGTAGATGGACTTATGGAAAAATCCTTAGCGTTAATCAACGAAACACACAGCTCTGTGGATTTACTGGATATGATTCACAATATGCGTGATTTTGATGATACTACATATGCCCATTCATTGAATGTTGGTCTGCTTTGCCATATTTTTGCAAAATGGCTGAATATGTCTGATGAAGAAGCAAATCTTGCGATGATGTGTGGTCTTTTGCATGATATTGGTAAATTGATGGTTCCAGATGCAATTTTGAAGAAACCAGGAAGACTTACAACTACGGAATACGAACAGGTAAAAGAACATCCTACGAACGGTTACATTGTTTTCCTGCATCAGAATATTGATATTCATATCAAAAACAGTGCTTTAATGCACCATGAACGCTGTGATGGCAGCGGTTATCCAATGCAGCTAAAAAGTGCCCAGATTGACCCTTATGCAAAAATGGTCGCAATTGTTGATGTTTATGATGCCATGACTTCCGCACGTATTTATCGGAAAGCAATGTGTCCGTTCAAGGTCATCTCTGTCTTTGAAGAAGAAGGGCTTCAGCGTTATGACCCGAAATATATGCTTGTGTTCTTAGAGCATATCGTGAACACCTATATTGGTAATACCGTTCGACTGAGTGATGGCAGAATCGGTAAGATTGTTTATATCAATAAAGATTCTCTTTCCCGCCCAACGGTACAGATTGGCAGTCAATTTGTGGATTTGGCAAAAGAGCAGAATCTGGTAATTGAAGAAATTCTTTAAATGTCTTTCATAAAAAAAGTTTGGCTTTACAGCCAAACTTTTTTTAAATTTCAAATTTCTCTATCAACTGAACCATCGTTGTTACCTGTGCTGACTGTTCCTCACTGACAGCCGCTGTTTCTTCGGATGCTGCCGAGTTGTTGTCCACAATTGATGCAACTTTCTCGATATTCTCATCAATATGCAGTATCTTATTGGCTTCCTCCCGAAGAGCCCCTGCCATATCACTCATTCTGTCCGTTGCCGTTTTCGCGCCTCCCATAACTTCTTCCATATTGGCTGCTGTGGCATCTGCAATGGCAATGCCTTTATCCACTGCTTCAATGGTTGCCTGAATCAGGTTTCTGGTTTCGCCTGCAGCTTTTGTGGACTCCTCTGCCAGATTTTTAACCTGCTCCGCAACTACTGCAAAACCTTTTCCTGCTTCTCCTGCACGTGCCGCTTCAATAGAGGCATTGAGGGACAGCAGATTGGTCTGACTGGCGATATCTTCAATGGTACCAATAATTGTCCGGATTTCCTCGGAACGATTGCTGATATCGCTGATAGCATTTTTCAATTCCTGCATCTTCTCATTACCAACTAACAGGCTTTCTCCGGCTGCAGAAGAAATTTTAACAACCTCTTTTGCTTCCACTGCTTTTGCTTCCATGCTCTTAGCCAACTGGTCAACCATACTGGCAACTTCTGAAACCTGTGCCGCCTGCACTGTACAGCCTTCTGCAAGGTCCACTGCCGCATGGGATAACTGCTCAGAACCGGCATCAATCTCGGATGCGGTATTCTGCAGAGTAGTGATTACATCTTTCATATCTATGATAATCTGCTCCAACGATTCTCTAATCTTTGCAAACTCACCTACGTATTCCTGGGTTACGCTGACATTATATTTTCCCTGTCCCATACTGCTCAAAATCTCAGAAATCTCGGAAATCATATTGGAGAAATTATCTTTCATAAAAGCAATGGCACGTGCCATTTCCCCTACTTCACTATCATCGATTTTCAAATCGGTTTCGGTATCAAACTGTCCCTGCGCCAGTACCTTCATCTGCTCAGATACTTTAATAATCGGCACTAACAATTCTCTTCTGGAGAAATTGATGGCAGTCGCAATTTTGCGGACAATGACAATAAAAGAGCAAATAAAAATAACAAGTGAAGCTAACATGATAATATTTAATCGAGTCTGTCGCTCACTCATGCGGTCTTGAATGGCATTGATGCATGCTTCTGTTTCGCTATTAATCTGCTGTATGGTTTTCTCGTATTCATCCCCAAATACAAGGGCTGATGCCCCTTCTGTATCACCTGCTGCTGCAAGCTCCATGGCCTCTTCTTCCAACGGAACCAGATTATTGGATAAGGAGGCAATGTGATTCATGGCATCCCACTCATCATCCGTCAACCCTTCTTCCTGCAGTCCTGCAAGGGCAATATCACGATTCTTATCCTCATTTAATTCTTTCATATAATTAGGCGTTTGCGAAACGCCACAAGCCGCATAAATACGGCACTTTTTGTTTGTAA
>CAYVUF010000272.1:0-3131 GCA_964454605.1 uncultured Bacteroides sp. | reverse complement strand
CGATTCATCCAGCGAATAATCGATGTTTTCAAAGAACTGGATATAAATGTAAATCGAAATAACATCTGTACCACACATCATGATAATGTAACCCCACAAAGAGTTGATAAAATGTAAGTTATACATAATCTGATAAACTGCAACCTGCATAGCAACACCTGGAAGCAGGGATGCAAAAAGGAATAAGTTACGAATCAGTCCGTTCCCTGGAAATTTAAAACGGTTCAGTACGTAAGCAAGCTGTGTTCCAATGAATACAGAAGCAACTAACACGCACACCAGAACGATAGCGGAGTTCACAAATGCCCTGCCCATATTCGCTTTCTGAAAAGCAGAAATGAAATTTTCAAAGTTCAGCCAGCTTTCTGGAAGAACCATAACGTTGGTCTGCTGATATTCTACATCCGTCTTAAAAGCTGTAATGACACAGGAGATAATCGGAAGGATTGCCACAAAGGAAAAGAATACCAATGAAAAATATTTTAAAAAGATTAAAAGATATTTCCAAACTTTCTGTAATACTGTCATCTTATTTTCCTGCCTTTCTCTGTGCCAATTTTGCCAGTTTTTTCTCACGTCTTACTGCTGCATTCAAATCCTCATCTTCCGCATTCTTAAAGACATATTTGAAGAACAGCTTCTGTAATAATGTTGCTAATAAAATGATAATCAGCAAAACAATTGCCATTGCTGATGCCAGACCTACTTTCTGCTGTGTATGTGCAATTTCGTGCATGATAACGAAGTAGGTTCCGGTTCCGTTTGCACCGCTGGTAATAACATAAGGCGGTTCAAATGCACTTAAGGAACCAGTAATTGATAAAATAACATTTAAGGTAATAATTGTCTTAATACTTGGCAGAATAATGTATCTAAACTGCTGTAATCTATTTGCACCATCCAACATAGCTGCTTCATACAATTCCGAATCAACCGACATAATCGCACCAATGAAAAGTACCATGTTCTGTCCGAAGTAACGCCATACAGATGTGCCCACCAGAGAAATATTATTAATACTCTGGTCTTTTAACCAATATGGAAGATTTTCAAGTTCAAATCCGCACCACTGGAGTACGGTATCAAATACGAAACCTCTTGTATAGAAGAATTTAAAAATAAAACCGATTGCAATACCATTGATTAAGTATGGGAAGAACATAAATCCTTTGAAAATGTTGCCGCCCTTTACTTTAAAACTAAGTACCGTTGCAAGATACAGTGACAAAGCAAGCTGTACGATGGAACCACCCATATAATAGAAACTTAATTTTAATGCACCAAAGCAGTCATCTCTTTTGAAAACTTTTATGTAATTGTCAAGACCAATGAATTTTCTCTCACCGATATATTTCATTTTATAAAAACTGAAACCGAACATTTCTGCAAAAGGCAGATATGTAAACGTAAACAAAAGCAACAATGGGATAATCATAAAAGCAATCATAACGAACACTTTCTGTCCATCTCTGCTTTTTGCCCATTCCCCGAATGTTCTTTTTGATTTTTTTGTTTGAGTAATTGCTGCCATACACTGACTCCTCCTGATAACTTGAGCCAAGCAGAAACTTCCACTTGGCCCAATATTCATCACTCTGTTACTTTTCTATAAGGTAATCTATATCTTAGTATAATACTTCGATACCACAAGATTCCTGAGCATCATTCCATGCTGCTGTCCAGTCTGCCATAATGTCATCAAAAGTTTCAGAACCTGTTGCGCCTGCTTCTACAATTCTCTGAACCTTTGTGTTACCACCTGCATTGAAGGAAAGTTCAGATTCTGCATTCATATCATTTAAGAATGTTTCTTCGCCTGCTAATGCTGGTTTGTCACTTAACATTGTACAGCCATCAAATGCTGCATACATATCAGGATTCTGTCCATCGATATCAACTGTGTAACCACCTTCGTTATAGCACCATCCGGATTCTTCTGTCATCCATTTGATGAATACCATAGCTGCTGTCTTGTTTTCATCAGAAGAGTTAACGTTGATAGCGTAGTTGTAGTCACCACCTGCTAATGCATACTGTGTACCATTCACTGTGATAGGGAATGGCATATAACCAACGTCTTCGCCATGGTCGCCTGCTTCTACCATCTGTGCATATGCCCATGAACCAAGTACCATTGTTCCGATTTCACCATTGTTTAACATACCTTTACAACCTTCCCAGTCAGTTGTTGTGTAGTCATCTTCGATTAAACCATTTGCAACTGCATCATAAAGGATTCTGTATAAGTTGTAAACGCCTGTGTCATCACCTGGGTCTGCAAATGGGTCTGCTGTATGGACGAATTTCTGGTTCATATATGTGTCATCACCATTTGATACAGAACCAACATAAGCATCCCATGCACCCATGGTCCAGCCTGCTGCGTAGTTTGTATATAACGGAATTGCATCTGTGTTATCTTTAATTGCCTGTAAAGCATCTAAGAACTCAGTAGGAGTTGTAGGAAGTTCTGTGATACCTGCTGCTTCAAATACAGCTTTGTTATAAAGAACACCCTGTGCATTTGCCATATAAGGTACACCATAAGATGTTCCATCAAATTCCCATGCATCCGCAAAGTTAATTTCTTTAGAAAGGTTATCCAAAGAATCAATCGGCTGGAAGTAGTTGGAAAGTTCTGCTTTATCTACTGCAGGAATGAACATGATGTCACCCCAGTCACCTGTGGAAAGACGAAGTAAAGCATCTTCTGCGTAGTCTGTAACACCTTCTGTTTCTACTGTGATGTTAGGATATACTTTATTAAATTCTGCAACCATAGCTGCGATTGTACCATCTTCTTCACGGTCTGTTTTGTGGTGAATCCATTTGATGGATGCTGTTAAATCAGTGTAATCTTCACCAACGGTAATCTGGGAGTATGTAGGTACTCCTGTTGCTTCAGCCGCATCTGCTGTTTCTTCTGCTGCATCATCAGTTGCTGCATCTTCTGTTGTTGTGTCTGCTGCATCTTCTGTTGCGGTTGTTTCTTCTGTTGTTGCTGCACTTTCGTCAGAACCACATCCTACTAATGAGAATGTCATTGCTGCTGCTAAAGTGAGTGCTAAAACTTTTCTCAGTTTCATAATAAATTTCCTCCTTTTTTGTTTTGCTTGTTGTAAGCATTAAGT
>CAYVUF010000271.1:0-3133 GCA_964454605.1 uncultured Bacteroides sp. | reverse complement strand
GTGATAATCCTCAGAATCCAGACTGACACGTTCTACCATGCCGCTTACCGGGCGAGGTTTGGGCAACTGTGTATCCTTTACCGTAAAGGATAATTTGTCGGAAACAATTTCCCATCCCATTTTGCGGTAAAAAGGAATGGAATAAGGATAAAGGAAGGAGATTAGCATTTCTTTGTTGTGAATGTAGTCCAAAGCATGCTTCATCAGCGAATGAATCAATCCTCTTCCAGTGTATTCTGGATAAGTAGCAACTCCGGTGATGCCGCCCATGTCCATAATGGTGTCTTGAATGTTGACTTTCATGGAATAGACGACAATCATGGAAGCTAGTTTTTCCTGATAAAACCAGCCTAATACAAAGGCTTCCTCCAGAATTGGCCGCTTCGCATATTTGATTTCGTCCTGCTGCCATCCGGTTTGCAGCAACTCGTAAGATGTAACCTGGAAAGCATATTGCAAAAGGGCATTGAACTGCTCTAAATCCCCTCTGTCCAGTTCCCGTAATTTAAACGGACCATTTGTTTCAAGATAAGTATGTTCTTTTTTATGATAATTTTCCATTTTTTTATGCCTGCCCCATCTGGTCTAATAATTCTATTTTAATATCGTATAATTTTCTGGATAAATCAACATAAACTTTATGTGGATTTACCAAACGTCTGGTTTCGTCCCAGAGTGTAGCCTGTTCACGCTGACAATAAGCACGAATCTCCATGACTTTAGGAGAAGTGTAATAGCACTCACCGTTTCGGAAGATGGGAACCATAAGTTCGCGCAGGGTATAACTGCCGCCTGCCAGCTTCGTCTTTTTCCAAGGTTCAGCCGGGTCAAAAAG
This sequence comes from uncultured Bacteroides sp., assembly GCA_964454605.1. Taxonomy (GTDB): domain Bacteria; phylum Bacillota; class Clostridia; order Lachnospirales; family Lachnospiraceae; genus UBA3282. The sequence goes on along the minus strand of CAYVUF010000271.1, from coordinate 2,298 downwards.
AAGAAGAGGTTCCTTTTCGTCAAAGGTTTCATCTGCCAGACAAATTAAATCAGCTTTGATTTTACCAGATTCCTTTTCATAGATACGATAAATTGTTTTATTGCCTGGATTCGTTATTTTTTCAGAATTTTCGGACAACTTGATTTTGGGAATGAATTTTCCATCTTTGCCCATTACTGCGGCTAGTTTATAAACACCGCCGAAGGCAGGACAGTCTTTGGAAGTAATTAAGTGGGTGCCGACACCCCAGGAAGTAATGGCAGCGCCCTGTTCTTTCAGACTCTGAATCAGAAATTCATCCAAATCGTTGGAGGCAGAAATGACTGCATCCGGAAATCCGGCATCGTCTAACATTTTTCTTGCTTTTTTTGACAGATATGCCAAATCACCGCTGTCTAAGCGGATACCGTAAAAAGTAAGAGGAATCCCTGCCTGGCGCATTTCCCGAAAAACCCGGATGGCATTGGGAACACCGGATTTCAAAGTATCATAAGTATCTACCAACAGGATACAGGCAGAAGGATACAGGTCAGCATAGGTTTTAAAGGCAGTATATTCATCTGGGAAACTCATAATCCAGCTATGTGCATGGGTTCCCTTCACTGGAACATCAAAAAGCTGACCGCAAAGTACATTGGAAGTTCCGATACAGCCTCCAATCATAGCGGCTCTTGCGCCATAAGTTCCGGCATCTGGACCCTGAGCGCGGCGCAGTCCAAATTCCATAATGCCATCCCCATGTGCGGCATAACATACCCGGGCAGCTTTGGTAGCAATTAAACTCTGGTGATTGATAATATTCAGAATAGCTGTTTCGACTAATTGTGCCTGCATGATAGGCGCAATTACTTTGACTAAGGGTTCTCTTGGAAAAACGACGGTTCCTTCCGGAATGGCATAGATGTCACCCGTAAAGCGGAAGGTGCGGAGATAATCCAGAAAATCCGCTTCAAAGATGCCAAGACTGGAAAGATAATCAATGTCTTCCTCGGCAAAATGCAGTTCCTTAATATACTGAATCAGTTGTTCCAGTCCGGCCGCGATGGCAAAACCACCATCACAGGGATTGTTGCGGTAAAAGGCATCAAAAACGACGGTTTCATTTTGCCCTTTATTTTTAAAGTAACCTTGCATCATGGTTAATTCATAAAGGTCAGTGAGCAGGGTTAGATTTTGTCTGTCCATGTTTTCCTCCATTCCGAATATAAGAAATACGATTCAAGTACTTTTTATTTGAAATTATAGCTATTTTACACCCATTTGGAAAAATAGGAAAGTTTTTTATGGTTCATGGATGGTTTGCTTTGTCAGAGAGAAAATCACCTTGACAACCGCTTTTTTTTGATACTATAATAGATTCAATATAAAAAACAAAAACATTGAAGAAGACAGTACCTTATTTTTAAAAGTAACAGCGAGCCGGTGAGGGTGGAAGACCGGTACGAGTAGAGAATTTGGGAATATCACTTCCGAGTTTCAGACTGAACATTTTACGGAATTTTATCTGGGAGAAAATTAGTAGGGACTGACGGCATTCCTCCGTTATCGGAAACCGTATCAATCATAGCAGCAGTTCTATGCAGAAGTCAGCGTAGACGATGGTCGCGATTTGTACGTTGTAACAGGTGGTATCACGAGAATTTTGACCTCGTCCTTTTACAGGGCGGGGTCTTTTTAGTGAATAAAAGGAAGGAGAACACTATGTATCAGAAAGTTGACACCAACTTAAATTTTGTAGACAGAGAAAAAGAAACCTGTCAGTTTTGGAAAGACAATGACATTTTTCAGAAGAGTATGGATTCCCGCAAGGAAGGTCCTACTTATACTTTCTATGATGGACCGCCGACTGCAAACGGCAAACCTCATATCGGACATGTGCTGACACGTGTTATTAAGGATATGATACCTAGATATCGTACTATGAAAGGTTATATGGTTCCGCGTAAAGCTGGATGGGATACCCATGGTCTTCCGGTAGAACTGGAGGTAGAGAAATTATTGGGATTGGATGGAAAAGAGCAGATTGAAGAATATGGTCTTGACCCATTTATCAGCAAATGTAAGGAATCTGTCTGGAAATATAAAGGAATGTGGGAAGATTTCTCTGGTACTGTTGGTTTCTGGGCAGATATGGATGACCCATATGTCACATACGATGATAATTTTATTGAATCGGAGTGGTGGGCGCTGAAACAGATTTGGGATAAAGGACTTTTATATAAAGGATTTAAGATTGTACCTTATTGCCCTCGTTGCGGAACTCCTCTTTCTTCTCATGAAGTGGCACAGGGTTACAAA
>CAYVUF010000270.1:0-3137 GCA_964454605.1 uncultured Bacteroides sp. | reverse complement strand
GTAAAAATTATGTTAAGCAGGTAAGAATTCACAAAATTTTCATTGACAGTTACACAGTCAGTTTGTAAAATTAAGTTATGTATAAGAAGATATGGAGGTGAAGGGACGGATTTATGGGAGAGATGAATATAGAGCAAAAGGTATCAATCGAAGAAATTAAAACCGTTACTAAAATAATGCAGAAATCCACAGATTCTTATTTGTATATCATGGATTTGACAGACAATGTATATATGATTTCAGAAGCAGCTACCAGACGTTTCAAATTGGAATCGGCAAGAATAGAGAATTGCATGGCAAAACTTGGACAGGTTGTGCATCAAGACGATTATGCGGAAGTGGAGAAGGACATTCTGCGATGTGCCAGTGGAGAACAGACCACACACTATATGGAATATCGCTGGAAGGGCAGAGAAGGCAAGTCGGTATGGATTGAGTGCCGTGGAAGTGTGGTAGAAACCAAGGAAAATCATCGCCTGTTGGTTGGACGTGTTACCGAAATTGGTAAGAAAGCAAAAGCGGATAATGTAACAGGTTTTCGAAAGGAAGTACGCTTCCATAAGGACATAGATAAGATTTTGAAAGAAAGACCGGAAACCATCCGGTATTGTATGCGGATTGGCATTGATAATTTTAAGGAAATCAATGAGAAAGACGGTATTGATGCAGGAGATGCTATTTTATATGAGCTTGCCCTGTGCATTTCAGAATCTGTGCATGCCGGAGCAGATATATACCGTATTGTGGCAGATGAATTTATAATCGTGGATGCGGCAGAAGGTTCGGAGGAAAAAGCAGAAGAAGTTTACCATCGCATTAAACGGAATGTGGCGCGGAAGGTTCGGCAGAAAGAATATAAGGATTTTTATACGGTTTCAGCAGGAGTTTTGGAGCAGCGGGAAGAATTTGTTGGTAAAAATAGTCAGGACATTCTTCGATTGACAGAATTTGCATTAAACGAAGCAAAACGCAATGGCAGAAATCAGATGGCAGTGTTTGAACGGAACGCTTACAATGACTATTTGAAACGTCTGGATATGCGTAAAACAATTCGTCTGGACATTGCTAACAATTTCCGGGGATTTGAAGTCTTTTATCAGCCCATTGTAGATGCGAATACTTATAAACTTATCGGAGCAGAAGCACTTCTTAGATGGAAGGATGATAAGTATGGTAATGTATCACCGGCAGTTTTTATTCCGATTATGGAGGAAAGCGGACTGATTATTCCAGTAGGACGTTTTGTTCTGTGGGAAGCTGCCAGAACCTGTAAGAAATGGAAACAGACAGTACAGGATTTCCATGTGAATGTGAATCTTTCTTATGTACAGATTCGTAAGAGCGATTTGATGCATGATGTGGAACGCTGCATTGAGGAAGTGGGAATAGAACCGGACAGTCTGGTGCTTGAACTGACAGAAAGCGGTTATATCGAAACAGACAGCCGAATTATGGAACTGTTTGAGGAGTTAAAAGCAAAGCATATCAATCTTGCTATCGATGATTTTGGAACCGGATATTCCAATATGCGTTATCTGGAAGATATCGCAGCCAAAACCATAAAGTTTGACCGCAGTTTTGTGATGCAGGCACTGCAGAACGAATACAACTATATTGTCATCAGTCATATTATTGATATGGCACATAGTGTTGGTTCCACAGTGTGTATGGAAGGAATTGAATATGAGCATGAACTTGAGAAAATGAAACAGGCGAAACCAGATATGATTCAGGGTTATTTGTTTGGCAAGCCATGCTCAGAGGAAGAGTTCGAAGAGAAATATCTGAAAGAGCAGAGCCTTAAAGATTTTCTCTGATGCGAATGTCGATATCTACATAATTGTACTCAGACTGGGGAGAAATTCCGGTAGTCAGATTTTCAAACAGAATATCAAGGGGTTTGGAACCCTGTAACAAGGGCTGTTGACAGATAGTTGCTGTAATCAGCCCTTGTTCTATCATCTGCTTTGTTGTTTCGACTACGTCATAGGTGAAAATTTTAATATCATATTGTCTGCCATAAGCAACCACTGCGCGGCAGCCGCCATAAACACCGCCTGCAGTAAAATACAGAACGTTGATTTCAGGATGCTCCTTTAACAGTCTGGTAGTCATTTCGTAACTTTCAAAATCATCATCCTGGTTCATAATGGTGGCAGAAATATGCAGATTGTCATAGCGCGCCATAACATTTTTAAAGCCAGCAATGCGCTCTGTATGACAGAGAATGTCAGGAGAACCGGATACAATGCCAATGTAAATCTGACCGGAGGTCATAAGGTGTACCAGTCCGGCAGCAGTCTGACCGGAACGATAGTAGTTACTGCCTACATAGGCAAGACGTTTCGAATTTTCGATATCGGTATTTAAGGTAACTACGGGAATGTTTTTCTCGTGCAGCTCATCTATTTTCTGGCGAATGGCTTTGTCGTTGTATGGAGCAAGCGCAAGTCCATTGATATTTTCAGCAACCAGTTCATCAATGGCATGCAGTTGTTCTTCCAGACAGTACTCGGTCTGACGAATGAGAACTGTGCAGTTATAACTTTCCAGTTCCGCCGCTTTGGAAGAAATGCCCTGCAGTACATCATCATAGAACGGATTATTCAGACCAAGCAGAACTACACCGATTTTTATTTTACGTTTCTGGGCAGCAAGAACGATGCCAGCCTTATTGGGTTTATAGTCCAGAGCCTGTGCGATTTCCCATATTTTCTGTTCGGTTTGTGGATTGACAGAGCCGCGATGGTTCAGAACGCGGTCAACGGTACCACGTGATACGCCGGCAAGCGCTGCAATTTCTTTGATGGTTGCCATGTCATTCTCCTAAGTAATAGATAAAATTCTATCTTTGTGTTTTTCTATTAACGTATCATAAGGTGGAATCTAAGTCAAACGAAAAATGTGAACGAGAACACAATCGTAAATTTCAACAAAAAGAGAGTTTTAAAAAGTAGTTTAAACAAAGAGTATTTGTATATTTTTCCGAAAATTACAAACCCTGTTGATTTTCTTTTTGAAATAGATTATCATGAAGTAAACGTGCACGAGCACACAAAATAAGGGAGGCTTACGATGCTGTATATAGGTGTAGATTTAGGAACATCCGCAGTTAAATTACTTCTGATGGATGGAGA
>CAYVUF010000269.1:0-3149 GCA_964454605.1 uncultured Bacteroides sp. | reverse complement strand
GTCCGCCGCCTTTCCACATTTCGCCAAGTGCTGCTACGTTTGCATCATTTCCGCCTTCTACGTGCATACCACCCAGAAGTGTTGTTAATTCTTTCTTAATATCAAACTGACTCCATCCCAGATTCACTGCTTTGTGTACGATTCCATTTCCATCAACCGGTCCCGGAACACCTACACCTACACCTGCAACATCTGTTTTCGCAATGCCTTTTTCTGCCATTTTTGCTTCCAGACTGGCTGCAATGTCCGGCAGAATCTTTTCTCCTGCATTTTCTGTTCTGGTTGGTATCTCCCATTTGTCCAGAAGTGTCCCATTTGCATCAAACAATCCTAATTTAACAGTTGTACCACCTACATCTACTCCGAATACATAATTTGCCATTTCTACTCGTTCCTTTCCATTTGTTTCCATTCTTGGTTTTCTTCTATATTTTCTATTTTTGTCCTTTATTTATGTTCTCTATTTCTTTGTTCTGCTTCCCACAGCATGCTCACACTTCTGTTTGCTTTCCGGGCTGCATGGACATTACTCTTCGTCATCATCACGTTTTCTTGCAAGGGAATTCTGTACACGATGATATAATTCCTGTGCTGCATTATAACCCATTTTCTTCTGACGATGGTTAACGGCTGCTGATTCACAGATAACCGCCAGATTACGTCCCGGTCTGATTGGAATATTGTGGCACACAACCTTATTGCCCAAATATTCTGTATACTCTTCTTCCAGACCAAGTCTGTCATATTCTTTATCTTTATCCCAGTCTTCCAGACGAATTACCAAATCAATGGACTGGGTGTCTTTTACACTGGATGCACCAAAAAGTGCTTTGATATCCACAATGCCGATACCTCGCAGTTCAATAAAGTGCTTGGTAATATCCGGTGCAGAACCAATCAGCGTATCTTCACTAACTCTACGCAGCTCTACCACGTCATCCGTTACCAGACGATGTCCTCTCTTCACCAGTTCCAGTGCTGCTTCTGACTTACCGATTCCACTTTCACCCGTAATCAGAACACCTTCACCATAAACGTCTACCAATACACCATGCACCGAAATACATGGGGCAAGTTTCACATTCAGCCAACGAATGATTTCTGCCATACAGGCTGAAGTTGCCTGCTTGCTCATCAAAAGCGGTACTCCATGTTTTATCGCAATTTCTTTGAATAAATCATCAGGATATAATTCTCTGCAAAAAACAATACCCGGAATCGGATTATTCAACAGCTTCTCATAAATCTCTGTCTTAACATCATCTGCCAGACTCATCATATAAGAATACTCTACGAAACCAATTACCTGTAAACGGGTTGTTTCAAAATGCTCAAAATACCCTGCTAACTGTAACGCCGGTCTGTTAATATCAGGCTGTGTTACTTTAATCTTGGAAATATCAATTTCCGGTGTCAGATTTTTCCATTTCATCTTCTCAATTACTGTTGTTAAACTGATACTTGCCATAACCCTTCTCCTTCATCTGTATGGTTTTTCTGCTATGTTCCCAGCGGTCTTATTGTAGCACAATCCCACTGTAATAGCAATAAACGCCAGCAGAAGTGTGCAGTTACAAAATAACAGTTCCGACACGCTATTCGCAAAAATGTGCCTGCGGCACTTACCGCTGCTATGCAGCTGCTATTGCTCATAGACCGGCGCTCAGTCCATGAATTGTTACGTTACAAAATATTGATAAATCTGCTTCGCGATATGCTCCGGTATTTCCGGAACTTCGCACAATTGCTCTACGGATGCATTTCGAATCTCTTCCATCGATTTAAAATGTTTCATTAAGGCTTTTCGTCTGGCTGGTCCTACACCCGGAATCTCATCCAGTACCGATTTCACCTGTGCCTTAGAGCGCAGGGAACGATGATACTCTATGGCAAACCGATGTGCCTCATCCTGAATCCGGGTAATCAGTTTGAAACCTTCCGAATGGGTATCAATAGGAATCTCCACATTATGATAGTACAGTCCTCTGGTTCTATGATTATCATCCTTTACCATGCCACAGACCGGAATATCAATATGCAGTTCGTCTAATACCTGCAAAGCAATATTTACCTGACCGCGGCCACCATCCATCAGAAGCAAATCCGGGAATTTGGTAAAACTGCCAAATTCGTTATCCATTTCTTTCCGTTCCATTTCGGCACGCTCTTCCATGCCATGTACAAAACGTCTGGTCAGTACCTCTTTCATGCAGGCATAATCATCCGGTCCGGAAACTGATTGTATCTTAAATTTGCGATAATCACTGCGTTTGGGCTTGCCTTTCTCATAAACTACCATAGAACCAACGTTTGCAAAACCACTGATATTCGAAATATCAAAGGCTTCCATCCGGTTCACAGATTCTAACTCCAGGAGAGCCGCAATTTCACGAACTGCACCGATAGTACGCCCTTCTTCCCGCTTTATTCTTTCCTTATCCTGACTAAGAACCAGATAGGCATTCTGGGCTGCCAGTTCTACCAGTTTTTCTTTACCGCCCTTCTTGGGCACTCGCAGGTAAACGCGACTGCCTTTTTTACTGCTCAGCCATTTTTCCAGTATTTCAATATCCCCAATCTCTTCCTGCAGCATGAGTTCTTTCGGGATAAAGGGGGTTCCGGCATAGAACTGTTTCACAAAATCTAACAATATCTGGGCATTATCACAGCCTGCCACATGCATCATATAAAAATGTTCCCTGCCAATCAACTTTCCATCCCGTACAAAAAAGACTTGTACCACAGCATCGGTTTCATCTTTCGCTAATGCGATGATATCTTTATCTTCTCCATCACTATCTGTAATTTTCTGCTTCTGTGCTACACTTTTAACACTCTGGAACAAATCCCTGTAACGAATTGCTTCTTCATATTCCAACTGTTCCGAGGCTTCCTGCATCTTCTGTTCCAATTCTTTCAAAATGGGTTTATAATTGCCATTCAGAAAATCCAGTGCCTGTTCCACTCGTGTCCGGTACTCTTCCTTGCTGATATATCCTTGGCAAGGCGCAAGACATTGTTTAATATGATAATTCAGACAAGGTCTTTCCAAACCAATATCTCGCGGCAATTTCCGACTGCAGGTTCGCAGCTGATATAATTTATTCATCAAATCTATGGTGTCTTTGACCGCCGCCGCACTGGTATAT
>CAYVUF010000268.1:0-3162 GCA_964454605.1 uncultured Bacteroides sp. | reverse complement strand
AGTTCTCTGGCAAGCTGTTCTGCTTCTGCATCCGGAATATTTTTCTTATAACGCAGCTTATGCTCTAAACTTGCCCAGAAATCCATGGCAATCGTCCGAAGCTGCACTTCCACTTTCATATTTCTTTTTTCATTTTGTAAAAAAATAGGTACTTCAATAATCAGATGTAAACTGCGGTAGCCACTTGCCTTAGGATTCTGAATATAATCCTTTCGCTCAATCAGCGTAATATCATCCTGCTGTAAAAGGCAGTCTGCCAACATATAAATATCATCCTGAAAAGAACAGACAACCCGGACTCCTGCCACATCCCGGATTGATTCTTCAATAGCCTCCAAGGTAAGCGGTAGATTTTTGTTCCGCATTTTTTTCATAATGCTTTCCATAGATTTCATACGGGTTTTGATACTCTCAATCGGATTACGGTCATAACGTAGTGAAAACTGCTCGTTTAGCACCTTAAACTTGGTTTCGATTTCCATAATGGCACAGCGATAATATGCCATCAGCGTATCCATGGGCAGTTTATTCTCCTTCATAAAATCAATAAACCCATCGGATAAAATACTTTCTCTCACAATTTTAGTATGCAATTGCTCCAGTATATTATTTTCCATCAATTTCACCAAACTCCTTCGTTCCTAATCTTACCTTTTCCATATGCTCAGCCAGCTTCTCCGGGATTTCATCAAACAGATATTGTCTGCCCCCTGTGGGTTTCTCCAGAAACTCCTGCCGGATTTCCTGATTGGTTAACATAATTTCTTCTTTTAATTCTCTTGCCGAAATCCTGGCGGCTCCCTGTCCCATAATGATAAGCTGTTCCAAGCCATCAGAGGTTGCCACTGTCACACGATATTTCCGGCCAATTTCATGGGTTACTTTCTCAATGTACTGGTCCGCAGTTTCTGCTTCCTTCGTATAAACCACATGAATGTTATGATACATGGAAACACTGCCTGGATTCCCTTTTACCTTGTAAGCATCAAATACAAGAATCAGTGTCATCTTCTTATAACCCTGATAGTTGCTCAGAATATCCATCAGCTTTCCTCTGGCACTGTCCAGGCTGACCTTGGCAAGTTCCTTTAATTCTTCCCATGCAAAAATGATATTGTACCCATCCACTAACAGATACTGCTTCTTCTGCTCTTCGGTCAGTGGTCTGGCTTTGCTTGCAGAAGCAGTTTCCTGTCTGGCACGTATGGTCTTCTGATATCCTGGCTTCACACGTTCTGTTGTGCCATAGGTGCGTTGAAAGATTTCCTCCAGTTCTTTCTCCTCTTGTCTGCCGGCATGATAATCCAGACTTCTTTCTTTCCGGTATGCTGTCCGCTGAGGGTTCCCGTTTTCCTTGCTCCTATCCCCTGCTTCTGCTTCACTTTGTCCGGCTTTCTTCTGCAAAGGACTTTCTACGTGCATATAGTTCTTCACTTCATCCCAGTTCACCAGAAAACCGGCTCCATGGGCACAGAAAACAGAAGCCGAAGGGTTGTCTAAATCACGCTCTGCATCATATCCCATCTGTGCCACTACCTCTTCGGTATTGTGGCAGGGTTCATATCCTTTCAGACTGCAAAACAGTCTGCCGCAGCCGCCAGAGTAGGCATTCACTTTTTTCTGATACCCCTGCATATGGACCACAGGTGCAGTTCCGGTTAATACTGCGTTCTCTCCTTCCATAACCGGCGGTTCAAAACTGCCATGCATAGCCTGTATGTCTGACATCCCACGCCCAATCATGGCTGCCGGGAGTTCCAGCCGGAACTCATACACAGGCTCCAGCAGTCTGTTTTCTGCCTGACAAAGTCCCTGCCGCAGGGCCCGATAAGTTGCCTGTCGGAAGTCACCGCCTTCGGTATGCTTCAAATGTGCTTTTCCGGCAATAACCGTTATCTTCATATCCGTTATGGGAGAACCCGTCAGGACTCCCAGATGCTCTTTTTCTTCCAAATGGGTCAGAATCAATCTCTGCCAGTTTCTATCCAGCATATCCTCACTGCAGTCTGCCTCAAAAGTAAGACCGCTGCCTCGTTCTCCCGGTTCCATAAGCAGATGCACTTCGGCGTAATGGCGAAGCGGTTCGAAATGCCCGACTCCTTCTACAGTGGTGCTGATTGTTTCCCGATACACGATGCTTCCTTCATCGAACTCTGCCTCCACACCGAAACGGTCTGCAATCATTTTCTTCAAAATCTCTATCTGCACCTCTCCCATAAGCTGTGCATGTATCTCGCCAAGTTGTTCCTTCCACACAATATGAAGCTGCGGTTCTTCCTCTTCTAGTTGACATAACTTTCTATACATCACAGGAAGGTCACAACTCTCCGGCAGCAAAATGCGATACGTCATAACAGGGGTCAGCAACGGTGCTTCGTTCTCCCCCTCTTCTCCCAATCCTTCTCCGGAATAAGTTCTGCTTAGTCCTGTTACCGCGCAGATTCTTCCAGCTTCTGCCTCTGGAATGGTTTCAAATTTGGTGCCGGAATAAATCCGTAGCTGGTCCGCCTTTTCTTCCCAGCCTTCTTTTCCTGCCTGCTCTTCTTTTTTCAGAATCTGTTTTACTTTCAGACTGCCGCCTGTTATTTTCAGATACGTCAGACGATTGCCTTGTGCATCCCGGGCAATCTTAAAAACCCGGGCTCCAAAAGCAGAAGGATACTGTTTTGCCAGACTATACTGCTGCACCCCTGACAGCAGCTCTTCTACCCCTTCTATTTTCAATGCCGAGCCAAAATAACAGGGAAAAACTTTCCGCTGAGCTACCAGCTTTGCGATATCTTCGGTGTCCACTGCACCACATTCCAGATAACGCTCTAACAAGGCTTCCTCACAGACTGCTATGTTTTCGGCAAATGTTTCATCCTTTTCTCCGGAAAAATCAAGGCACTGTCCGCTTAACCGTTCCTGTAACTCCGCAAGTAACTTCTGCCTGTCCGTACCCGGCTGGTCCATTTTGTTCACAAACACAAAAACCGGAATCTGATACCGCTGAAGCAATTTCCACAAAGTCATTACATGCCCCTGCACACCATCGGCACCACTAATCACTAAAACAGCATAATCCAATACCTGCAGCGTGCGTTCCATTTATGCGCCAAAATCCACAAGCCCCTGGGTATCCAGCAGTGTAATATCCATTATGTCCCAGGTAAACTCCGC
>CAYVUF010000267.1:0-3190 GCA_964454605.1 uncultured Bacteroides sp. | reverse complement strand
TATGTACATCAAGCAATATCAAATCCGGTATCTTTTTCACCAACAATTCCATTGCCTCTTTGCCAGAAGCTGCCGCATCCATCTGGTATTCTGGTTTTAGCATTTCTGTCACTGCTCTGCGATTTAAGGCATCATCATCCACCAGCATAATCCGGGATTTTGCAGTATTATCTTCTATGGCTTCTTCTATCTTGTGTTCCATTGTCGAATAGCTTTTTAACTGCTCACTGATTTCTTCTGTGGTCTGTATAACTTCCTCCATTGCCACATCCGCCACATAAGCTGACAAGGCTTCTACCTTATCCGCCAATTCATCCGGCAGTTTATAGCTTTCCAGTTCCTTCATGGCACAATCTGCCTCATCCAAATCAAAATTATCCATGGCATCGTGCAGCCGCATCAACGTTTCCCGAATTTTTTCTGTCGGTACCTGCATCTGGTCTTCCGGACTGTTTCCTGCATAATCCTCTAATATTTCTTTATAACTACGATAAAGCTGCAAAACTTCCGGTGTTCGTTCCAGAATCTGTTCTTTTTCGCCGGCATTGCCAAGTTGCTCCATCTCATAAAACCATTCGGATAATTTCATGGCTCCAATCATGCGAGCTGTATTTTTCAGCGCATGGACTTCAATGGTATAATCCCGTAGCATATCCTGCGCAAGACATTTTTCCAATTTTTCACTTTTCGGTTCAATCAGTTTATAGAAATCCCCCAACAATTCCAGAAACAGCTTCCTGGAACCGCAGTTTCGGATTCCCTCTTCCACATCCAGTCCTGCAATAATGGGAAGTTCTTCCTTTTCCCCAATGTCCGCTTCTGCCCGCGCCTTATCACTGGCTTGCTCCGTCTCTTCCACCATCTTCACCAGTTCTTCCGGCAGCCAGCGCAGAATACATTTGCTAATGGTTTTCAGTTTAATTGGCTTTGCAACAAAATCGTTCATCTGTGCCTGCAGAAACAGTTCCCTTGCTTCCGAAGTTGCATTGGCAGACAAAGCTACTATCGGCAATTCCTGGTACGTTTGTCCTTCCAGGTTACGAATGGCTTTGGCAGCTTCAATCCCATCCATGACCGGCATCATATGGTCCATAAAAACAATGTGATACTTTTTCTCCTGTACCATCTGCACTGCTTCTTTGCCATGAACTGCTACATCAATCTGCATCTGGAATGGCTCCAACAGCCCCTTTGCAACTTTCCGATTCATTTCGTTGTCATCTACAATCAATATGGATGCCTGCGGAGCGACAAAATGCAGTTCTTCTTCATTGGTATTTCCAAACACCATTTCTTCCCGATTTATCAACTGACAGAAATTCAGGCTATATACTGGTTTGTTCAGAAGCGTTGCTTTTCCACTGATATGATTTTCCAGCATCGGATTCTGCAAAATACACAAAACGCCATCCGGTTCTTTTACCAGGTTTCGTTCTTTCTCCGTCAAAGCATTCGCATCATCCGTAATCAGGAAATCAACTTTTTCCAGTGCCTGTTCCGCAAAATCTATCCATTTGATACCATAATTGCCTGCCAGTCTTTCCATATTATGTCTTACCATATCACTGGCAACTCTGATGCCTACTACACTATGTGCTGCTTTTTCCGTTTTTATCTGGGCTGCACATCTTCCATCCACTATCTTCTGGGGTAAATTAAAATAGAACGTGCTGCCTCTGCCATACTGGCTCTTTACACCAAGATTTCCATGCATCAGCTCCACAAGCTGTTTGGATATAGAAAGTCCCAGTCCAGTGCCTTCCTTATAATGGTTCTTTTTGGTGTCCACCTGCTGAAACGCACCAAACAATTTTCCCAGGTCTTCCTTTTTGATACCTTGTCCGGTATCTTCTATCAAAAAAATCAAATCCACATTTTCTTCATCTGTTACATCCAGTCTGACCGTAAGTTTTACATAGCCGCTTTCGGTAAACTTTATGGCATTGTTCATCAGATTGATAATAACCTGGCGGATTCTCTGGGAATCACCCCATAATTTTGAAGGCATATTTCTATCAATATCATACAATAATTCTACTTTCTTATTACCAATCCGGTTTAGAAAAATCATCGATACATCATGAAACATAGACATTGGTTCATACTCTTCTTCGATGATTTCCAATTTTCCGGACTCAATTTTGGAAAAATCCAAAATATCGTTGATAATGGTAATCAGTGCTGTACCCGAATTTTTAATATTATTCAGATATTCTCTTGTCTGTTTGGAATGTTCCCCACGCAAAAGAATATCGGTCATGCCAACTATCGCATTCATCGGTGTACGGATTTCATGCGACATATTAGATAAAAACGCAGTTTTCGCTTCATTGGATGCTTCTGCTTTTTCCTTCTCCATTTCTACGCGCTGCATATTCAGTGTCTTTTCGTAGTAGAAAGAACGCCTGCTGCCCTGCATTACCAGAATAATAATCGTAATCGTCAGGAAAAAGGCAGTCAGTGCAAGCAGACTCATATTCCATACATAATATTCATCCAACACTTCTGCCTGTCCCTCTACAACCGGTTTGGATGACAGCGTATTGGAAAAAACCATCATCAGAACACCCACGATACACAGAAGCACACTCTCCCACTGTTCCAGGCGACGATATTCGATTTCATTCAGGAAATTTTCACGCCATTTCGTTCCATAAATAGAAAACAGAATCACTCCCACTGCAAGCATTCCATAAATAAAGTAATCATAAACCAGTGCCCCTACCTGCGAAAAGCCAAGCAGATTCACGGGAACCACCAAGATTGGTACAAACAACCCATTAATAATTCCTGTAATCGGAATTGCCAGCAATAATCCCCTGAGCCGGTGCTCTGCTCTGGACAGATAAATATTAAATCCATTCAGCATGATAACCAGTACCTGTGCTGCATCACTGCCCAGGAAGTGATAACACATGCACACCAGTATAAAACACATCAGATAGTATCGCTTCTGTCTGCGCGGCTCTAATCCCTGTTCCAGAAAGACATAACGCTGCACCCAGAATGCACTGGTAAATATAATAAAAATCTCTATAAGTTCATTCATGTTATATATCATATTGTTTCCTCCCGACAGAAGTATTCCCTACCATTGATATTACTAAATCTGACGATTTTCTACAACACAAAAAGAAAAAAGCCCTGCGGACAAGGCTTTTTCCATCTTACTTCTATTCTCTTAAAAAGG
>CAYVUF010000266.1:0-3195 GCA_964454605.1 uncultured Bacteroides sp. | reverse complement strand
TCTTCACTCTCAGACTGTGCAAACTGACTATTGTAAAGTTCGGAATAACAACCGCCCTTTGCACGCACTGCTTCATGAGTACCGCTTTCGATAATATCTCCATCTTTCATAACCAGAATCATATCTGCATCTTTAATGGTAGACAAACGGTGTGCAATTACAAAAGAGGTACGCCCTTTCATCAGTTCATCCATTGCTTTCTGAATCTTTAATTCTGTACGAGTGTCAACAGACGAAGTTGCTTCATCCAGAATTAACATTGGTTTATCCGCAATCATTGCACGCGCAATGGTAAGCTGCTGCTTCTGTCCCTGCGAAAGATTTACCTGGTCAGAAAGCACCGTATCATATCCTTTCGGAAGGGTCTGAATATAGTGGTGTAAACCAACCGCTTTACAGGCTTCTATCATTTTTTCATCTGACACATTCTGCGTAGAATAGACAAGATTTTCCCGAACCGTTCCTTCAAAAAGCCATGTATCCTGCAACACCATACAGAACTGGTTATGCACATCTTCTCTCTTCACATCTTTAATCGGAACTCCATCTATGCGGATTTCGCCCCCTTGAATCTCATGAAATCGCATCAACAGGTTAACCATGGTTGTCTTACCTGCACCCGTCGGACCTACAATCGCAATCTTCTGTCCAGGTTTTGTTTTTGCAGAGAAATCGTGAATGATTACTCTATCAGAATCTTCATAACCAAATTTTACATGTTCAAACTCAACAGAACCTTTTGCATTTTTAAGAGTCTTCGTCTTTTTGCTTTCGTCTTCCATCTCTTCTGCTTCCAGAAATTCAAAGACACGTTCTCCTGCCGCAGCAGCCGACTGAAGAGTCTGCATTGTCTGTGCAATCTGAGAAAGCGGCTGGGTAAAATAGCGTACATATAACACAAAAGCTACGATAACAGAAAAATCAATCGTACCATTGACTGCCATGGTGCCACCAACAATACAAACTGCAACATACGCAAAATTACCGATAAAAGTCATAAAAGGCATCATCAGTCCAGATAAACAATGTGCCATAAATCCACTGCTTCTTAAATCACCATTCAGTTCATCAAAAGTTCTAATTGCCTGTTCTTCACCGTTATAAGCCTTTACAACTGTATGACCTGCATAGATTTCTTCAATATGACCGTTGAGTGCACCCAGACATCTCTGCTGGCGCACAAAATACTTCTGGCTTTTTCCCATAATAGCCATCATAAAAACAAATCCTAAAAGAGTTGCCACTACAGCAGTAATTGCCATAATCCAGTTCGTAACGAACATCATAATCAGACTGCCTGCAAATAATACGAGCTGAGAAATCAGATTTCCAATACTCTGATTAAGTGACTGTCCAATCGTATCCACATCATTCGTTACACGAGAGAGCACATCACCTGTGGAATGACGATTATAGTACCACATAGGCAGTCGATTTATTTTATGGGAAATGTCCTTACGCAGGGTTTTTGATACTTTCTGTGTCACAGTAGACATAATCCAGTGCTGTGCAGTAGATAATATCCAACTCGCTGCATAGAAACAGACCAACGTAATCCCTACGGTAAATATAGAATCCAGTGCAATATTACCAGTTACAATTCCTTCCTCAATGTACTTTGCAATATCTGAAAGTTTATCCGGACCGAGCAGCTGTAATACCGTACCAACAATTGCACAAATAATTGCTACCACAAATGCCGCTGCATATTTTTGGCAATATCCAAGCAATTTTTTCCAAGTACCAACCAAGTCTTTGGCTTTTTCGCCGCCGCCCATTCTGCCGCCTGGACCACCCGGACCATGATGCCTTCTTGATTGTGTTTGTCCAAATTCATATTCTTTCTTTTCCATTATGCCAATTCCTCCTTTGAAAGCTGTGAAAGAGCAATTTGCTGATAGACTTCGCAATTTTTCATCAATTCATCATGTTTACCCATACCAGCGATACGTCCCTCTTCGAGAACAATAATCTTATCTGCATCACGAATCGTTCCGATACGCTGTGCCACAATCAGCCTTGTCGCGTGATTGCATTTTTCATCCAGCGTTTTGCGCAGTATTCGATCCGTCTTGTAATCAAGGGCAGAAAAAGAATCATCAAAAATCATAATTTCCGCTTTTCTCGCTATCGCACGTGCAATCGACAAACGTTGTTTCTGTCCACCCGAGAAATTGGTGCCTCCCTGTGCCACATATCCATCGTAAGTATCTTCCAAACCATCTACAAATTCTTTTGCCTGCGCAATTTCAACTGCATCCACAACCTCTTCCATTCCAGGCTGTCGTTTTCCGTTATCACCATATGTAACATTGGAACGAATGGAACCCGAAAAGAGTGTTGCTTTTTGTGAAACATAAGCAATTTTATTACGCAAAGCATGCTCATCATATTCTTTCACGTTTACACCATCCACGAAAACCTCACCTTCGGTCACATCATAGAAACGCGGAATAAGATTGATAACAGTACTCTTACCACAACCAGTTGCACCGATAAAAGCGACTGTTTCACCTTTTTTCGCTGTAAAAGAAATATCATGAATAATGTCTGCTTCTGCATCCGGATAGCGGAAGGAAACGTTTCGAAATTCTATTTCACCTACAACATCCTTTTTCCCTTCTGAAACTGTTCCATTCTGAATAGAAGGAACTGTATCAAGAACTTCATTCACACGCTTTGCAGAAACAGAGGACCTTGGAAGCATCATGAAAATCATAACCAGCATCATAAAGGACATAACAACCTGTATACCATACTGGGTAAATACCATCATGTCACCAAACATAGCAATTCTGCCCTCAAAAGCTGTCTCTTGACTCAACAGATAAGCACCTATCCAATAAACTGCCAGGGAAAGACTACTCATAACAAGCTGCATGGATGGCATCATAAATGCCATAGTTCTCTGGGTAAACAACTGTGTGCTAGTCAGGGCTTCATTCGCACCTTCAAATTTTTCTTCCTGATAATCTTCTGCATTATAAGCCCGCACTACGCGCAGACCATTTAAATTTTCACGAGTCACGCGGTTGATGTCATCTGTCAGTTTCTGTATTTTCTTGAATTTAGGCATTGTTAATGCAATGCAGATACCAACAACTGCCAGAAGCACAATAACTGCAATACCTACGGATAATGTCCATTGCCACTCTTTATCCGAAATCTTATAAATTGCCCAAACTGCAGTAATCG
>CAYVUF010000265.1:0-3202 GCA_964454605.1 uncultured Bacteroides sp. | reverse complement strand
TTATCTCATGTGTCTAAATACATTTTAAGGCACTCTGTTATTGAGCGCTTACTTTATATAAAAAGGAAATGACGCAATATAATATTTCTTGTTGTTTGTATAAATACATGATTCGATAATCGAATTGGTTATCTTCTCAAACTCTTCTCTGTTATTTGGACAGTTGCTGGTTTTGATAATCTCATCAATACTTTTGTGATATGTTTTTTCATATTTTGCTATCTTGGCTGGATTACTAACACTCTTAGCTCCCCTGATAACATCCGACACCATATGATTGATAATAACTTCTCCCCATGTGTTAAAAAATGGTTCCAAAGCATCCCAATCGATATCTGCCTGATATGGATCATAAAATAACAATGTATTATGCTTGCTTAAATCTAATTTGGCAATCATCCGCAACAACTCATTGGCATCTGTATTGTAGTAGTGTATTTTTACATACTGCAAATCCATCGAATCTATCACCGACTTTAAATGAAGTATTTTGTCATTATCCAAATCGTTAAAATACAAAATTGCCTGTTTTTGATGCACAGAATTTATTTGATTAATTGTCCGTGCCACTCTTATAGCTGTACCTTCAACTATGTTTCCGTCATTATCATAATATTTTCCACAGTTGCACATACAGTCAATGTATATCAATCCAGCTGATTCACTATATCCTAATATTTTATGCGCCCAGCCTTTTGCATACTCACTGACAAGTTCAAATTTTTTAATTGTATGATCCCCTATTTTCTCATAATTTTTCATATGAACCTCACACTATTTCCGAAACACTATCACCACATCACACACTATTAATGACTATTTACTGGTTATTTAGTGGTCATTTACTGGTCATTTTTTAAATAAATGACCACTATTTTTTCTCATAATGTATTTGCGCTCCTTTGCCAACGCATATAATTAAATTATCATCTGCCATTTTGCTAAGCACATTTCTTGCTGCTCCTCTGGACTTATATCCACATAACTGCATTACTTCTGATGTTGAGATTGTCCCATTCTCTTCTAGGTATTCTAAAACCATCTCAACTTTAGACATTTTTTTCCTTTGTATTGGTACAACCTCATTTTGTTCCTCAGATGGTCTATAAATATTAACCCTAAAGCTCATTCCTAATTCAATCAAATCTGGTTCTCTCAAACCATATCCCTTGCAGTCTTCAATTACTCTCGGAATTCCTGATCCCCATTGTTCAATCAACTTCATTGCAGAAAACGCTGCCGCAATTGCTCTATTTCTAGGACGAGATTGACCTGCCTTAATATCTTCAATCGACAAGCCACCAAACAGCATTCCCGGAGAAGTAATCTCTACACGATCATCGAAAATTGCAATCTGTACACATCCCTCATCAAGATAACTGCGATGTGTTACTGCATTAATTATCAATTCTCGAATGCTGTCCACTGGAATTTCATAAGAGTCCACCCGGACCAATCCTTTAATCTTAGCACCTAACTTAATATTTCGAAGCACAAATTGATACGCTTCATCTATCTGTCTAAAAATAGGGCCTGTATATTCTTTCTTATCAATAAAAACACTTCTCGTTGTTCCCTTAAATACCGCACATTGAATTTTTGCCTGGGGAAAATCATTTTCTGTCAACAACACAAATGCATTTGTCGGCAGAATCTTATTTTCCTGCTTTATTAATATCCCCCATGACAATAAATTTCCCTGTGTTACCTCTTTTACAGATTTTCTTTCGTTCTCTGTCTCACAGGCTGCAAGAGCACATTGCTTCATGTCCTCACACAATCCTGTGATTTGTTCTTCTGTGACTTCATGACCTACTGCATAGGTTTGATCAAAATACTTATTCGCTCCTTCAAATTCTAATTCCTTCAATTGCGTACTATCTGCATGCCTTGAACTTCCGTTTGTCCTTATATAGGTTCCGTTTTCCTTACCTTCTGACATAATATAATAAGGTCTTTGTTTTCCGGGATAAACCTCAATAACAATTAATGTTTTATCTTCTATACTCTGCAATGTTATGTTGGGGATAATCTGCGGCGCACACATATCAGTTATTGCATTCATAATTCCATCCATAATCTGGAATACTTTCTCTTTTGGAACCCCAACAATTTCCTTCGTTTTGTCAGAAATTCCAATAATAATTTTTCCACCAGCAGTATTAGAAAAAGCGACTACTGTTTTCATGTACTTTTTGCTATCTGCCGGCAACTCTTCTTTAAATTCTATTGTTTTAGATTCTCCTGCAATAATTTCTTCTAAGCTCATCAAAAACACTTCTCCTCTTCATTTTATACCGCTTCTATCTGTACAGATTATATCAAACCACGTATAGTTTTACCACTATTTAATAAATGTGCATATTACAAGTAGTCCAAATGAACTTCTCCATCCTCTACCAATATTTTATATTCTCCAATTTCAAATTCTTTGTATTCTTCTGATGATGAGATATACTTTACTTCTGTCTTAAATTCGCTAATTTCATCCCATAACCCATGATGTAGTCAGCTTATAGCTCGTCCACCAAGTACAAAGCTTGGTCGCACAAGCACCGGATAACCTATTTCTTCAGCAGCTTTCACACCCGCTTCAATATTGATAACAGCTTGTCCTTTCGGCTGTGGAATAGCCAGCTCTGACAACAACTTTTCAAAAGCATCTCTGTTTTCTGCTTTCTCAATTGCGGTGCAATCCGTACCAATAATTATTACACCACGTTCCTCCAACGGCTTTGCAAGATTGACAGCTGTCTGACCACCTAATGATGCAATGATTCCGTCCGGCTTTTCCAATTCTATTACATTCATGACATCCTCCGTACAAAGAGGCTCAAAATACAGTTTGTCAGATGTGGTATAATCCGTAGACACCGTTTCCGGATTGTTGTTGATAACAATTGCCTCGAAACCGGCCTCCTTTATGGTCTTTACTGCATGAACGGTAGAATAATCAAACTCCACACCTTGTCCAATTCGGATTGGACCGGAACCAATGACAAGTATTTTCTTTAAATCAGTTCTTTTCGCCATCTCTTGTTCCCTCCATCATTTCGATAAATTGGTCAAACAGATATGCACTGTCCTGAGGACCAGGTGCACTCTCGGGATGGTATTGCACACAAAAAACCTTATCTTCCCTGCATGCAACACCTTCCACTGTCTGATCCAGCAGATTCAGATGTGTCACTTCAAGCCTTGT
>CAYVUF010000264.1:0-3226 GCA_964454605.1 uncultured Bacteroides sp. | reverse complement strand
GAAGTAAAATCTTTTCCCCAGTTTTTGTCCGCATATCCGTAGCTTTCTTCTGGTGTAACGATATATTTTTCTCCCTTCCAGATAACCTGGCCGGAATAAGCTGTTTTCATTCCCTCAGCATGCCAAAACATTTCAAAAAGCTGCCATGTACGAAATAGTTTTCCTGCTCCGTATCCCACATGGAAAGCAACCTTTTTGTCCATTTTTAAATTCCAAGACATTTCTCCGTTCTGGCACATCCATTCTGGATGAGATTCTGCATCTTTAACACTGATATTGCCATACATTTCCGTTTCTGTACAATAGCAATCCTGTGCTTTCACAGAAAAAGGAACTCCAAAGGAAACCTCAACATGATTCCAGCCAAAAAATCGATGTAACTGGGCTGCATCTTTTCCCCAAGTCCCCGCTTTTACCATCAGATAGGAAGGTTTTACGCCATTCTTCTGATTTTCTTCCAATTGCCCCAATATAGGTTCCTCACCTCCAGCGGCTGGATTACAAAGAAAATATTCAATAAAAAATGCCTTTTCTTCCCCTGTCTTCACATTTTTCGCTGTAAAAGAGTGCCACCACCAATCATAGCCTTGCTTCGCCTGTCCGCCATATAACTGACACGTATTTCTAGCTATATCATGTTTATTAAACATAACCTTTTCCCCCTTAGTCCCATCGTCCAATCTCTTCCTGCACAAAGCCAGTTTTATGGCAAACCGGACAAACTGTATTTTCAAGGTTATCGATTAACTCTCCCTTTTCGCCGCATTCCTGACATACCCCTACTATTTTCTCACCTGTTTCTATTATTTTAAATACAGGTACACTCTGTATGGCGTTGCAATGCTTGCAAACCGATAACTGATATTGAAAATCGAAAAGCATCATTGGTTCCTTCTGTCGATAAGACAAAACCTGCTCTGCCATTTCCCCGGAATATTCCTTCGCTATTCTTTCAATAGAACTATGCAAAATGCCACAACCTGTTCTGCAATCCCAGCTATGTTCACATTCTTTTCCTCTGATTCGTTGTATTGTTCCCATTTTTCCATCCTGCCTTTCCCGGTTCTGTTTTCTATTCTCTTTGCTTTTCTGCTTCTCTCTTAAAAAAACCGAAGATTTGCGTTTTACAAATCTTCGGTTTCAAATTTTCCTTTATCCTAACAAACTTAATACCATTTCCGGTTGTCTGTTTGCCTGTGCAAGAACAGACTGACCTGCCTGCAATAAGATATTCTGATTGGAATATGCCACCATGGTTTCCGCAATGTCGGTATCCCGGATTGCTGACTCAGCAGCCGTTGTATTTTCAACAATATTATCCAGATTATTAATGGTATGCTCCAACCGGTTCTGTATCGCTCCGTAATAGCTTCGAACCGAACTGACTTTCTCAATTGCATCCTTAAAGGTATCTATTGCATCTCCGGCATTGTCCTGCGTTTTTACATCCGTATTCGCAAGTCCAAGAGCCTTAGCACTCATATTATATCGTTCTACACTGATAGAAACCCCTGACTCTGCTCCTACATGAAGACCAATTGTGGCTGCTCCGGCTGTCGTTGTACTAATCGAATTGATGCGAAATGCCTGCGTTGTTGCTGTATTACCAAGGATATTCGTTCCACCTGTTCCTAAAGACGGTGCGATAACAGAACCTGCTCCACCTTTAGATGCATAAGACAATTTTCTGACAAAAGTAACCAGGTCGTTGTTAGCATTACTAAACAATCCCTCTACATCATTCAACGCTATTCCTGCTTCCGCCTGAAGCGCGTTTGCTAACGAATTGCCATTTAACAAACTGTTAAAAATCTTATTCATTCCGCTTGCAATGTTCTGACCGGTTACAGCACCTGCCCCACTTGCTTTATATCCCAGATATGCCATTGCCAGATAACCATGTCCATATGGTCTTCCTTCCACCGTATAACTTTTCAAGTAATTGGCAATCTGTGTATCTTTACTGTTGTCATTTTCACCCGTTAAAGTAGCAGCATACCGTTCCAGTTCGTAGTTCCAATTCGTTGGAAATCCACCGCCAGAAAGCTGTGCAGCTCCCTCAATAAACCATCCTGGATATTTATCATTACCATTCCTACCCGACATACCATCTGTTAACAGATACTGCATAACAGAGTGTGTAATTTCATGTGCAATGGTAGATTCTAACGCTTCTGCTGCACTTCCTGTTCCCAACGCATCCTTATCGCTAAAATCTGAACTATCTACCTTCAACAACATATTGACTGGTTTTCCAGTCGGGAAATAACTATACTGTGCGTAAGCAAGTGTCCCTGATGGACCATCTATATAAGAAATATCCAAGGACATTTCTACGATATCTGATCCCATAGCATTCTTCAATGCAGGGAACGCATCAAATATCTGTTTTACTGCATTGGGTAATAACTCATTTGCTATTTTATCAGCTAAAGCACTGTTGCTGCCAGATGCACTTCTTGCCTGACTCACCTGCAAATTTTCTCCATTTGCACTGCCAATCGAAAAAATTCCATCCAGCATATTATACTTAAGGTCATAATGATACGTCACATTTCCCGAACCAAGAGTCGGCGTATTTCCATACTCTGGGAAAAGTTCAATTTCATTAAATCTGCTTGTATGTGAAATCTCATCAATTCCATCTTTTAACTGCTGAATCTCTTCATCAATGATTTCCCTGTCATTGTCAGTCAGCGTTCCGTTTGCTGCTTTAACCGCCAGTTCATTTCCTCTTTGAAGCATAGACTGCACACTTTCCAATGCCCCATCCGCAATCTGAACCATTGAAATACCATCCTGTGCATTCAAAGATGCCTGTGTCAATCCACGAATCTGCCTTCTCATTTTCTCAGAAATTGCTAAACCTGCCGCATCATCTGCCGAACGGTTTATCTTATACCCTGAAGAAAGTTTCTCAGTAAGTTTTCCTGTTTTCGTGCTGTTAATTCCGAACTGCCTGTCCGCATTTATCGCATGCATATTATGTACTAAAACCATAAAGCTCCCTCTTTCACACTGCTTTTCATCCTTGAAAAGACTTTCTATGCTGCAACTAAAAACTATTTACGATTATATCGGCAAAAATTATTTTTTCTTTAGTACTTTTTAGAAAAAATTAAAAACAAAAGTGTGCTTTATTGTATTCTTTTATTTTGCAAAATAAAAATAAAAGGTTCTAAAATAAATGTTGGGGTGACGTTTTTTTCGTCCCTCAGCATTTTTT
>CAYVUF010000263.1:0-3226 GCA_964454605.1 uncultured Bacteroides sp. | reverse complement strand
ATAAGACACCGGGCAGAATTTTGTTTTTGTATCCCTGTTTTCAGATGGGGCAATTTTATAAGAAAAAATTAGAATCCAGGGATAAGCTGGCAAATCTGCCTTATTTTGCTATGGTAATCGGGGTACAGCTTGTACTGACGTTTACTTGCAATGGGTTGGGATTTAGCAGTGTATGGTGTACCGGGTTTGCAAATGGACCGTTGATACCGTATGTGACAACTGTGTCAGGAATTGCATTCTGGCTGCGGGTAGCAAGAATTCTGACACCGCTTTTGCAGGAAAATAAATATGTGCGGTATCTGGGCAGTCATACGTATGCCATTATGATGCATCATGTGATGGCGTTTATGTTAGTGAAAATGGGACTTGCCGGAATCGCATCCTGTACCGGAGGTTTTGCTGATTTTGACTGGCAGCAGTTTTATCATAACATTGATTATTATTATCTGATAAACGGTGCAGAACAGTTCAAAATGGTATATTTGCTTGCGGGAGTGATTTTACCGCTGCTGCTGCAGTATGGACTGGACCAGGTCAGACGGAGAAGGAAAGGGGAATGTGTTTGAAGGAAGGAATGTTTCTAAGCGAGAGAATGGTGTGCAGTGTGATGGTGGTGCTTTTTGCGGCAGCGGTTATGCTACTGTTGGTGATGGTACACACGATGCGCTGTCAGATGGCAAGGATTTATAATTGGGATGGGAAAAAGTACTGTTATCTGGGATATGCATCCATTGGGAAAAACAGGGGGTGTCGGGAAATCCATATTTCGGAGCGAATGGTTGATTTATCCCATACGACCCGTTACCAGATTGTGTTTGGGAAAAAATATTTTCAAAAGAACCGATACAGGGAAGTATTTGTTTGTGCCGGGGAACAGAAAAATTATCTGGTAATAGATAAGCAGGTGCTGAAAACAGAGATTCCCTTTTAGAGAAAGTTTTGGTATACTTAGAAACGTGATGAAAGCAGACCGGATGGAAAGGGAAAAAGAAAAAAAGTCGGGTAACAGGAGAGGTCATGATTACAATAAGTCTGTGTATGATAGTAAAAAATGAAGAACGCTTGCTTGCCAGATGTCTTGCTAGTGTAGCAGATTTGATGGATGAGATTATCATAGTGGACACCGGGTCTACGGATGCGACGAAGGAAATAGCAGCACAGTATACAGATAAGATTTATGATTTTACGTGGGTACAGGATTTTTCGGCGGCAAGAAATTTTGCTTTTTCCAAAGCAACCAAGGAATATATTTATTCGGCAGATGCAGATGAAGTATTGGATGAAGAGAACCGACAGGCATTTTTACAATTGAAAGAAACGCTTCTACCGGAAATTGAGATTGTGCAGATGTATTATGCAAATCAGTTGGCTTATGGCACGATTTATAATTATGACAAGGAACTGCGGCCAAAGCTGTTTAAAAGACTGCGGGAATTTGTATGGGTGGAACCGATTCATGAGCAGGTGAAGCTGGAGCCGGTGATTTATGACAGTGATGTCGCAATTTTGCATATGCCGGAAAGTAATCACAAAGACAGAGATTTAGCTTCTTTTCTCCGAATGACAGAGAAAGGGCAGACCTTATCGAAACGATTGCACAATATTTATGCAAAAGAGTTGTTTGTTTCGGGGGAAGAGGAGGATTTTTTGAAGGCAGCAGCTTTTTTTGAACAGTCCTGTCTGGACACAGAGCGAAGCGTGGAGGAAATCAAGGAAGCAGCCTGCGTGGTGGCACGAGCAGCCAGAATTGCCGGAGATATCAGAAAATTTTTTAAGTATGCTCTGAAAGTAGTTGCCTGTGATGGATGCGCAGAGATATGTTGTGAGTTGGGCAGTTATTATCTGGAACAACAGGATTTCGACGAAGCAATTGTCTGGTTTTATAACGCAGCGTATGAAACAGAGAGTATCCTTAATATACATAGTAGTGGAGATATTCCCCTGACCGGACTGGCACAATGTTACCGTCTGGCAGGGCATCGTGAGCAGGCAGAAGAGTACGAAAGACTTGCAAGAGAATGGAATGTGGAATAAATACGAAGCAGAAAGGAAGAACATCCGCAGAAAATGGATGTGGTGACAGTTAGATGAAGTGGGAAGAGAATGTCAGAAAAGTGGTTCCCTATGTACCAGGGGAACAACCACAGAAGAAGGGAATTATTAAGTTAAATACCAATGAGTGTCCTTATCCGCCGGCTCCTTTGGTGGAGAAGAAATTGAAGGAAATGGACGTTACGGATTTGCGTTTGTATCCGGAATTTCCAGAGCACACATCCCTGACAGAGGAACTGGCAAAATATTATCATGTGAAGGAAAATCAGATTTTTATCGGAGTTGGTTCTGATGATGTGCTGGCAATGGCATTTTTGACCTTTTTCAATTCCGGCAAACCGATTGTGTTTCCGGATATTACCTATTCTTTCTATGATGTCTGGGCAGATTTGTACCGGATTCCTTATGAAGTAAAGCCATTAGATGAGCAGTTTTGTATTCGTAAGGAAGATTATATGGGAGAAAATGGTGGTGTGATTTTTCCAAATCCAAACGCTCC
The DNA here is from genome assembly GCA_964454605.1 of uncultured Bacteroides sp. Classification (GTDB taxonomy): domain Bacteria; phylum Bacillota; class Clostridia; order Lachnospirales; family Lachnospiraceae; genus UBA3282. The sequence continues at coordinate 675 of CAYVUF010000263.1, read as the reverse complement.
CACAGGTATTTTGATGGGAGTAGATTCCATAGAAGAAATTGTCAGGGCAAATCAGGATGTTGTAGTCATTGTGGACGAAGCATATATTGATTTCGGTGGTGTAAGCTGTCTGCCTCTCATAGAAAAATATGACAATTTGCTGGTGGTTCAGACCTTCTCCAAATCAAGAGCCATGGCAGGAAGCCGCATTGGTTATGCAATGGGAAATGAGAAGTTAATAAAGTATTTGAACGATGCCAAGTATTCCTTTAATTCCTATACGATGAACAGACCATCCCTTGCCATTGGAGCAGAGTCCGTCAAAGATGATGCGTATTTCAAAGAGATTTGCGGTAAAATTATAGCAACCAGAGAACGGACCGCAGAAGAATTGAAAGCACTTGGTTTTCATTTTCCAACATCTCACAGCAATTTCATTTTTGCAGCTCATGAGAGTGTTCCGGCAGAGGAGATTTTTGAAAAGTTAAAAGAACATGACATTTATGTCAGACATTGGAAAAAGGAAAGAATCAGCAATTACCTGCGTATTACCATCGGAACCGATGAACAGATGGATGCGCTGCTTGCTGCATTAAAAGTAATTTTAAACAAATAATATGGAAAAAAAGAGGAGAAAATATTTATGGAAAGTTTAGCAATATGGTTTGCCAACACATTAGGACAGTATGTATCAGA
>CAYVUF010000262.1:0-3331 GCA_964454605.1 uncultured Bacteroides sp. | reverse complement strand
ACTGATAAAGTTGTTTACGGATACTGGTGCGATTTCGGGATATAACTCAGCCTTAATCACATCACCGTTTTTCATTGTAAAAGTTACAACTGGATTCTGTGCCATTACTTTACTTCCTTTCTGGTTTTCTACTATAATGATTTTAAAAAAGAACTTTCCTATAAAATCATATGTTAACATTTTATATGAAAAATGAAAGAAGGTAAAGAGCCATGTTAAAAAGGGTTGTATTTTTTCTGGATAAAAAGGATGCTGATAAAAAAATAGAGAAATTGTTAATCCAGTTAGGCGAAAACAGGATAACAGCCGATTGGAGAAAAACAGAACAACTGCAGATAGGAGGGACGGAAGAAGACGGGATAACAGCAACAGACAAAGAAACCGGGACGTTATATATTACCGATAATACAGATTGTCAGAAATTTCTGAAACAAAAGAAGGTGCCTGTACTGGTATATCTTCACGAAGAAAACAAAGGAAAGAGTTTTGCAGAAGCAGAATATGCCATAGAGCAGATAGAAGAAATAGAAGCGGAATCTTTGGAACTGGTATATCGCAGATTAGCAGGACAGCCATGGGATATTCTGACAACAAAACGTTGTAAAATAAGAGAATCCACCATAAAAGATGTAGATGCTTTTTATGAGATATACAAGGAACCATCCATTACCTATTTTATGGAAAATCTATTTGAAGATAAGGCAGAGGAAATTGCCTATATGGAAGATTATATTCAGAAGGTATATGGTTTTTATGGATATGGTATGTGGACCGTTATGGAGCAGCAAAAAGGCCAGATTATAGGAAGAGCAGGCATCAGTTGGCGGGAAGGATATGATATACCGGAGCTTGGTTTTGTCATCGCAGTGCCTTATCAGGGCAAGGGATATGCTTATGAAGTATGCAAGGCGATTTTGGAATATGGCAGAAGAGAATTTGCATTCACCCAATATCAGGTACTGATTATGGAAGGAAATGAGAAATCGGAGCGTTTATGTTATAAACTTGGTTTCCGGGAAGATGCTTATGTTACAGAGAATGGGGAAAGATATAAGAGAATGGTGTTAACCATGGTATAGAAGAGAAAACGGGAGTCCTTGTTCTAAGGATTCCCGTTTTCTGTGAATTAGTTGTGGGTATAGTGAGTCTGAGGAAGGCTTAAATAATAAACTGGCGAAGAAGCTCAGCAAGTTCGGCTGCTTTTGCCCTTACGTTGTCAGCCGCTTCTTCCAGTGTGGAAATAACGTCCTGCTGTGCATTAACCGTAGTCTGTACATTCTTAGAGCCAGCAGAGGTTTGGGCAGAAACAGAAGAAATACTTTCGATTGCATTTAAGGTTGCATTTCTTGCTTCTTCCATATTTTCTACGTTCACTGTAATTTGTGACAAAGAAGATATCAGAGACTGAATATGGGTATCCATTGTCTGGAACGCATCTGTGGTCTGGTGCATTGCACTTTCCTGTGAAACAACGGTATCGGCTGCTTCTTTTGCAATGGAAACCACTTCAGCAGTATTCGTAATAATATCTTCAATGATTTTCTGAATCTGTCCGGCAGAAGCTGCTGACTGGTCTGCCAGTCCACGAATCTGTTCGGCAACCACTGCAAATCCTCTTCCGGCATCACCAGCTCTGGCTGCTTCGATAGAAGCATTCAGGGAAAGAAGATTGGTTTCTTTGGCAATGTGATTGATGCTTTCTACAATCTGCTCAATGGAGCGGGATTTCTCAGATAACTCCTCAATTGCCAGAATAACATTTTCGGTTTTCGAGCTGGTCTGTTTCGCACTTTCCGTTAAGCGTTCCATAGAAGAAATACCTTCAGTAATAGCACTGCCGGTGGAGTCTGTTAAAGTGCTGATTTGGTTGGTGCCACTTGTTACATCATGGATTTTTCCAGATAAGGTATCCATCTGCAGCATACAGTCAGCGGAGTTTTCGTCCAGGTGAGTGACACCGGATTCAATCTCACAAATAGCACTTTGGATATCCCGGGAAGTGCTGATAAAAGCGTCGGCTGATTCTGCAACTTGTAAAGCGGTATCATTTAAAGCATCACTGGCAGCAGTTACATTTGTAATCAGATTCTTCATGTTGGTAATCATGGCATTGATACCTTTGCCAAGAAGACGAAATTCATCTCTGGCTTTTACAGAAAGATGGGTGGTTAAATCACCATCGGATACTTTTTGAAGTTGAACCAGTATGTATTTAATATTCTTGTTAATGTGCTGGGACAGGATGGTTCCCAGTAAGGCAGCAATAACAACCGCAATCAGGACAAGCAAAATTGTTATTTCCTGAATGCTGGATGCCTGTTCCACAATTACAGATTTTGGAATCAAGGTACAAAGATTGGCATTGTAGCCAGTCAGTCCGCTATACAGGAAAAGATATTCCTGTCCGTTATAAGTTACATATTGCATACCACTTGCTTCTTCGCCTGTTAAAATATTCTGATAAAAGTCAGAATTGGTGAAAATAGTATTTTCTTTTGACGAAGTTCCATCGGCATAAAATTCAGTACCGTCAAAAGTAACCAGTGCAACATAGCCATTTTCCCCTACATCAATTGAGGAAAGCGTCTTGATAACCGATTCCTTATTGATATCAATTACCATAACTGCTTTACACTGATTGTAGCAGCGGGCAAGGCGGAGCGCATAAACAGAACTGTCCGTAGCAAGAATATCATTTGCATCGGTCTGGTTACCGAACAGATAATAATTATACTTATCGGCTTTTAAAATAGCCCCCTGCTCTGTCTCCATAAAGGCAGTGTAGGGATTCTCAATATTAATGTTAATGGTAGAGATAGCCGGTACATCATCGGATACTAAATAAACACTGGAAACCAGAGAATCCGTATTGATACTGGTTTTCAAAGAAGAAGTATAATTCTTCCGTATATTTGTCTGGTCAGCCGGATTGATGGAATAAATACCTTTTAAATATTTAATAATTTCATCCTCGTTTAAGTAGGATTTATAAGTAGAACGTATCGTGTCAATGGCTAAAGACATGTACTGATTCATCATGTTCATTGTTTGAGAAGCAGATGTTTCATAGCTGGTGATAATGGCATCATGCGCTTTCTGATAAGAAACAAATCCGAGAATCACAATACAACAGACTGGAATCATAAAAGAAATAATCAGCTTGGTTCGTAACTGATGAAAAAGTGAAACTTTCATAAAAGATAACCCTCCTAAAAATACTTATATATATTTTAACATATTTACGAAAAAAAGCGAAAACTTTTTGGCGAAATTTATAAAATTTCTTTAAAATTCTATGTTAAGAGAATTTTTTAGTGTTTCACATATTAGA
>CAYVUF010000261.1:0-3336 GCA_964454605.1 uncultured Bacteroides sp. | reverse complement strand
ATACAAGAATATAGGAACTGCGTATGTTACTTCTGCAATGGAATTATCCGATGCACAGAAAGAGGCAGTGAAGAAGCGGTTATTAGACACTACAAAATATGTAGAATTTGAAATGCATTATAATGTCGATGCCGATTTAATCGGCGGCATGATAATTCGTATCGGTGACAGAGTCGTTGACGGCAGCATTAAGAATAAGCTGTTTGATTTGACACGCGAATTATCAAAAATACAGTTGAAAGCAGGTGAATGCGCTCCATGAATTTAAAACCAGAAGAAATAAGTTCAGTAATTAAAGAGCAGATTAAACGGTATGCAGCGCAGTTAGAAGTAGCTGATGTTGGTACTGTTATTCAGGTAGCAGATGGTATCGCTCGTATTCACGGTCTTGAAAATGCAATGCAGGGTGAATTATTAGAGTTCCCTGGCGACGTATACGGAATGGTATTAAACTTAGAAGAAGATAATGTAGGTGCTGTATTATTAGGCTCTCAGAAGAATATCAACGAAGGTGATACCGTTAAAACTACAGGCCGTGTAGTTGAAGTTCCGGTAGGCGATGCAATGTTAGGCCGTGTTGTAAATGCGTTAGGTCAGCCAATCGATGGCAAAGGACCTATCGAGACAGATAAATATCGTCAGATTGAACGTGTGGCAAGCGGTGTTATTTCAAGAAAGTCTGTTGATACACCATTGCAGACAGGTATCAAAGCGATTGATTCCATGATTCCAATCGGACGCGGACAGCGTGAATTAATCATCGGTGACAGACAGACCGGTAAGACTGCCATTGCCATCGATACAATCATTAATCAGAAGCATGAGAATGTAAAATGTATTTATGTTGCAATCGGTCAGAAAGCATCTACCGTAGCATCTATCGTGAAAACGTTAGAAGAATTCGGTGCTATGTCTTATACAACTGTAGTTGCTGCTACAGCCAGTGAGCTTGCACCATTACAGTATATTGCACCATATTCAGGCTGTGCAATCGGTGAAGAATGGATGGAAAACGGTCAGGATGTACTGGTTATCTATGATGACTTAAGTAAACATGCGGCTGCATACCGTACCCTCTCCCTGTTATTAAAGAGACCACCGGGACGTGAAGCTTATCCGGGTGATGTTTTCTACTTGCACTCAAGATTATTAGAGCGTGCAGCTCGTTTATCTGATAAACTGGGCGGCGGTTCTTTGACAGCATTACCAATCATTGAGACACAGGCAGGAGACGTTTCTGCTTACATTCCGACGAACGTAATTTCTATTACGGACGGTCAGATTTATCTGGAGACAGAAATGTTTAACGCAGGTTTCAGACCGGCGATTAACGCAGGTCTTTCTGTATCACGAGTTGGTGGTTCTGCACAGATTAAAGCGATGAAGAAAATCGCTGCTCCTATCCGTACCGAACTGGCACAATACCGTGAACTGGCAGCTTTCGCGCAGTTTGGTTCTGAATTGGATGCGGATACCGCTGAGAAACTGGCACAGGGTGAACGTATTAAGAAGATTCTTGTTCAGCCACAGTATCAGCCAATGCCGGTTGAAAAGCAGGTTATTATCATTTATGCAGCAACGAAGAAGTATCTTATGGATCTTCCGGTAGATGATATTCTTCCATTTGAAAAAGCCTTGTTTGAATTTATTGATACAAAATATCCAGAGATTCCGGAGTCAATCCGTACAGATAAGGTGATGAGTGAAGAAATCGAACAGAAATTAATCACTGCAATCAACGAGTGCAAAAAAGAATATTTGAAATAAGATGGAATGGTAAAAGGAGGTTTCTTTTATGGCTTCAATGAGAGACATAAAAAGAAGGAAAAGCAGCATACAGAGTACGCAGCAAATCACAAAAGCCATGAAGCTTGTTTCGACTGTTAAATTACAGAAAGCGAGAACAAAAGCAGAGCAGACCACACCTTATACAAATCATATGTATCAGACAGTCAGCTCAATGCTTGCAAAGTCGGGAAATGTAAATCATCCGTATTTAGTTTCCGGTGATTCCAAAAGGAAAGCAGTAGTAGCCATCACTTCAAACAGAGGTCTTGCAGGCGGTTATAATTCCAATATTGTAAAGTTAATCGCCAACAGTGAGCTTCCGAAGGAAGATATAGAAGTGTATGCAATTGGTAACAAAGGAATGGATGCATTTGTAAGGAAGGGATTCCATGTCAAATACAGTGATGCTGATTTGATTGAATCTCCATCTTATGCAGATGCAGCAGCACTCTGCCGCAAGGTGTTAAAGGATTATACAGACGGAGAGATTGGTGAAATCTATCTTGCGTATACACACTTTAAGAATACCGTTGTGCATGAGCCGACTTTAATAAAACTGCTTCCGGTGGAAATCGACACGACTCAGACCGCACAGTCAGAAGGTGCAACAGCGCAGATGATCTATGAGCCGAATGAAGAAGAGGCATTGGACATGATTATTCCGAAATATGTCACAAGTTTATTCTATGGTGCATTAGTAGAGGCGGTTGCCAGTGAAAACGGTGCGAGAATGCAGGCGATGGATTCTGCAACAAGCAATGCAGAGGACATCATCAGTGATTTGACGCTGAAATATAACAGAGCGCGTCAGGGCGCAATTACTCAGGAATTAACAGAGATTATTGCAGGCGCATCTGCCATCTCCTAGATAAACTACTTATCTAAGGATATAAAATTTGAAAATAACAAGGAGAAATAAAGCAATGGCAAATAATATCGGTAAAATAACCCAGATTATTAGTGCCGTTCTGGATATCAAATTTACAGAAGGTAATTTGCCTGAGATTAACGAAGCAATTAGAATTCCGCTGAATAATGGCGGAGAATTAGTTGTAGAAGTATCTCAGCATCTGGGTGATGATACAGTCAGATGTATCGCCATGGGACCAACGGACGGACTTGTCCGCGGAATGGATGCGATTGCCACTGGTGCGCCTATCAGCGTACCGGTAGGTGAGAATACACTGGGTCGTATGTTTAACGTTCTGGGTAATCCTATTGATGAAGTTGAGCCGCCAACAGGTGTAGAGGTATGGCCGATTCACAGACCGGCTCCGGCATTTGAAGAGCAGGCAACTTCTCAAGAAATGTTGGAGACAGGTATTAAGGTTGTTGACCTTCTCTGCCCATATCAGAAAGGTGGTAAAATCGGATTATTCGGTGGTGCCGGTGTAGGTAAAACCGTATTAATTCAGGAGTTGATCCATAATATTGCAACAGAGCATGGCGGATACTCTGTATTTACAGGTGTAGGAGAACGTACCCGTGAAGGTAATGACCTCTACTATGAAATGAAAGAATCAGGTGTTATTGATAAAACAACCATGG
>CAYVUF010000260.1:0-3344 GCA_964454605.1 uncultured Bacteroides sp. | reverse complement strand
CACCATATTCCTTTGCAACTGCATAAGAATCCATAATAGCAGAAATCTGCGGTACACCGATACCTGCAACAACACGTGTTGTACAGATAGAACCAGGACCGATACCAACTTTTACTGCATCTGCTCCTGCTTCAATCAGTGCCTTTGTTCCTTCACCTGTTGCCACATTTCCGGCAATGACCTGTACCTCTGGATAAGCATCTTTAATCATACGGACACAACGCAGTACGTTTTCGGAATGTCCATGTGCAGAATCCAGTACGATAACGTCTACTTTTGCATCTACCAGAGCTTTGACTCTGTCTAATACATTGGCTGTAATTCCTACTGCCGCACCACACAGCAGTCTTCCCTGCTCGTCTTTAGCTGCTAACGGATATTTAATTGTTTTCTCAATATCTTTGATGGTAATCAGACCAACAAGATTAAAATCGTCATCTACGATTGGTAATTTTTCTTTTCTTGCCTTTGCAAGAATTTTCTTAGCTTCTTCCAGAGTAATGCCTTCTTTTGCGGTAATTAGCCCTTCGGAAGTCATGGATTCTTTAATTTTTTTGGTGAAATCTGTTTCAAATTTCAAATCACGATTGGTAATGATTCCGACTAATTTTCTGCCTTCTGTAATCGGCACACCGGAAATTCTGAATTTGGCCATAAGTGCATCTGCATCTGCCAATGTGTGATCTGGAGTTAAGGAAAACGGATCGGTAATAACACCGTTTTCAGAACGTTTTACTTTATCTACTTCTTCTGCCTGCGCTTCGATGGACATGTTTTTATGGATAATACCAATACCGCCCTGTCTTGCCATTGCGATTGCCATCCTATGTTCAGTTACCGTATCCATACCAGCACTCATCATAGGAATGTTCAGTTTGATTTTTTTTGTAAGCCATGTTGTCAAGTCTACCTGATTTGGAATTACCTGAGAATAACTCGGTACCAAGAGTACATCATCAAAAGTAATGCCTTCGCCAATAATCTGACCCATTTTCTCTCCTCCTGAATAAAATATTAGTGTATATAAAAGTACTGTCAGCTATTCAAAACTGACAGTATACTTTTCTAAAAAACTGCAAAGACTTAATCCATAAACACCTTACGAGGTGCGATTGTCTGAATTGCTTTAATCATTTCTTCATTTGGTTCTAAAATAACTTTCACATCACCATCGCAGACCATCATATATCTTCTGTCCGGCTGTTCTGCCACACCAGAACTGAAATCTGCTGTTTTATCGCCGCGATTCCTATAAGAATCCAGACGATGGGAATGAATCGGTGCAAAAATTTCCATATGATTGATATCATAGGCAGCCGCTTTCTTTCTTCTGCTCTTCGCCATTACTTTATCTACGGTAATCTCTTTGTCCAGATACAGATACTCATACTCAATATCTGCATTCATGTAGGCAAAATAAGCTCCAATGCCTGTTGCAATAGCTGCCAACAGTGCCGGAGCAAACAAAATTCCAACAATCACAAAACACACCGTAAGCATAATGAGCAAAGTCTTCAACATTCTTGTTACAAAAGACGGTTTCTTCGCAACCAAACATTCTACATAAGTTTCACTAACCATAATTTATTTCTTCCTCCATCTGCTCACATACTCCCCCAATACTCTTTCGTATCAGCGGAAAGAATATATGAAAGTATCATATAACAATTTCGGAAAAGTTGCAAGAGTCTGTCAAATTTATTCTTTTTTCACAAATATTACACAACTGTTTCATTGACACTCCCTCGCCAAAAAAGTATGATATTTCTTGTATGATATACAAAGATACAGTATCAAAAGATAGGAGGGCACGAGCATATGTCAGCTCATTCATCCATTCACGAGGAAATCAAAGAACAACAGCAGAAAACAAAAGATATGTCCACCAAAGGGAAACTTTCTTATTTCTGGTATTATTATAAAGTACATACTCTGGTTGCCATTGTTGTTGTTTCGTTTCTGATTATTCTGGTGCGTGATATTTTATCCAACAAAGACTATGCTTTCTATGCTTCGGTCATCAATGCCGATTATAGTCTTTTGCAGGAACAGAACTGGAGTGCTGAATTTGAAGAATATGCCGGAATTGACACCAAAGAATATCAGGCATATATTGATACATCCATGATTTTCTCAGAGGATGACAGCAGCGAATACGCGCTTTCTAATATGAATAAGCTCATTGCCATGCTGCAGTCAGGCACCATAGATGTGATTGTTGCAGATACCGAGCATTTTGAAAATTATGCACAATTTGAATATCTGATGAATCTGGAAGAAGTTCTTCCTAAGGAAGTTCTGGAGAAATATCAGGATTGTTTCTATTACACAGATGCTGCTACCTTCGAAGACGAGGATGACGACACGCTCTATTTTGATGAAGAGTATGCTGACAAGACCGAATACATTGTAAATCATCATGACCCGGATTCCATGGAAGAACCCATTCTAGTCGGTATCTGTTTACCAGAAAACACCAAACTGATAGCCAGCGGATGCTATGATTATCTGTCGGAAAACGGTGTTTCTTATCAAGGCTATCCTTCCCAGGCTGTTTTGGGTATTCCTGTTACTTCTACCCATTTCGATAATACTCTTTTATTTTTAGAATATCTGGAAGAAGACTAAACTGCTTCTTCCAGATTTTTCTATAACAATTCTCTCAAAATGGAATTTACTATGCCTGGCTCGGCTTTGCCTTTCATAGCTTTCATGGTCTGTCCCATTAGAAATCCAATGGCTTTTTCTTTTCCCTTATGATAATCCTCTACCGACTGCGGATGATCCGTTATCACTTTTGCTATGGTCTGTCGTAGCATTTCTTCATCACAAACCGTTTTCAAGCCTTTCTCTTCTGCATATTGTTCCGGGTCAACATCCTGTTCAAACATCACTTCAAAGATTTCCTTTGCCACCGAACCAGTAATCACTTTGCTGTCCACCAAAGCAATCAATTTTGCCAGATATTCCGGTGAGAAAAGCAAATCTTCTGCATCGGTTGCCTTTTCTTTCATCAAACGCATGGTTTCACCCATCAGCCAGTTTGACACCTTTTTCGGCTGTTTGCAGAGGGCAACTGTTGCTTCGAATAAATCCGCCATATGTTTGGAAGCAGTAAGAATATCAATATCGTAATCGGGAATATCATATTCTGCTTTGTAGCGTGCCATTTTTTCCGCGCGGAACTCCGGCTGCTGCGCTTTTATCTGCTCCAGCATTTCCTCACTTACTACAACCGGCGGCAGGTCAGGGTCCGGAAAATAACGGTAATCCTGCGCATCTTCCTTGCTGCGCATGGAATAGGATTCCCCTTTCCCATCATCCCATCTTCTAGTTTCCTGTAT
>CAYVUF010000259.1:0-3349 GCA_964454605.1 uncultured Bacteroides sp. | reverse complement strand
CTTCCGATTATTGAGTGTCCAGAGGCAGCAAACAATATTGATGCAGGTGATGTAGTGGAAGTTAATTTTGATACTGGTGTTATCACAGATGTAACAAAGGGAACTTCTTATCAGGGTCAGGCATTCCCGGCATTTATGCAGAAAATCATTGATGCAGAGGGACTTGTTAATTATATTAACGAAAAATAAAAGGCTTTGGTTGTTTTGTAACAATGCAGAAATAAAGGATAGAAGAAGCAGCAAGTATGGTGAACAGAGTTGATGGCAATTATTACAATGATTATTCACAAATGAAGTCAGTTAATACGGTTTCCGATAATGGAGAGAAATTCAGTCTGGATTACAGACAGGAAAATCTGCAATCAGAGGAAACGGAGAAAGAGGACCAGCATTCTAAAGCGGCAAAAGCTAGAAAAGAAGCGGCTGAACGAAATGGCGTTAAGCTGGAACTTTCTAAAGATGCGGCTCCTGCGGCAACAAAATGGGATAAGACACAAGCGGTCAAAGAACAACCGACTTCAGAAACAAAGTCACTTTTTGTCTCCATTCAGGAAGTCTTTACGGACATTATGCAGTATGTGAAGGATTTTTTCTATAAAATCTGGAATGATGCGGCTGAAACGGAAACGGTGGATGCACAGGATAATGTAACGGATGAAGAATCTTTTGAAGCAACTTTGCAGGAAAATCTGCGAAGGACACAATCAACGGAAGAGGAATTGCTGAAAAAAGCACTTCACACAGGAGATTTACCGCAGGTGATTGATATATTAACAGAGAATGGGACAAAGACGATTGCCAAAAATTCCACACTTTTAACGTATTATGACAAAAATGGGAGAGTGGTAGAACCGAGTGCTTCGGACCGGGAACGTATTTTGCATGGTGACAGAGGAAGCCGTAAACTTTAAAAAGTCTGACTTGGCGACGAAATTTTAAGATTTTCTATCATATAAAAAAGCGAAGATATTTGCGTATCTTCGCTTTTTAAGTGCTGAGAAAGAATTTTAGGAAACTACCTTGTTTTTGCCATTTCGCTTACCATAATATAAATTAGCATCTGCTTTGGTAATCATATCTTCAATAGAGTCTTTCTGCTGATGGGAAGAAACTCCAATGGTAACAGAGCAGTGTATTAGTTTATCTTCAAAGTAAAAGATGTTATTGGCAACATTACGACGAACATCTTCGGCAATCTGATGTGCATGATTCAAGGTGCTGTTATTGCACAAAACAAGAATTTCTTCGCCGCCCCAACGACATACATAATCATAGTCATTTACATGTTCCTGAATGATGGAAGATACTCCTTTCAATACCTCGTCACCAAAATCATGACCATAGGTATCATTTACTTTCTTGAAGTTATCAATATCACACATAAAAACACAGAAATCAGAATTGGATTCTAATGCGTGATTTAAGAAAATCTGCATACTTCGACGGTTATACAAGCCGGTCAAAGGGTCTGTGCTGGCTAATTTCTCCAAAATGTTGTTCTGGTCGCGAAGTTTATTTGTTGCATTCTGCATTTCATAAACAAAAATCAAGGAGAAGATGAGCAAAAAGATAAAAGTACAAATGGAATTAAAACCATAAATACCAAACTCCAGAAAGGTAGAACCATGTATATCATACAATGCTCCTGCAAACAGAGAAATGGCCCGGCATCCAATATACGAGATAAAACCAGCAAACCCAAACAGGGTCGCAACCAGATATTTGCTTCTGCCATCAATTAAGGAGTGACACATATAATAACCAAACGGTATCAGTGCAATAATATACTGCGGAAATCCAAAACGCCAGCCGATACATATCGTGGAAACGAAAGAATGGGCAATGATTTCGGCATAAATAATATAAAAAATATAGATTAAAGGACAATCCCGTCTTACTGCATGTGCACAGCTTAAGTAAAGTATTACGCTGGCAATATTAAAAAGAATCAATGGAAAAATATGCAGCCAACAAAAAAGGGCAACCAGAATAATATGCACCGTTGCAATAGAATAGATTAGAATACTGTATTTATATTTTTCGGATGAAACAATGCGCCGGAATATCTTCCTTGCGGCTGTTATACTGTTTTTCATAGAATCCTCTTAGCCTTCGTTATATGTCACAAAAAAAGAAAAAAATTGCAACAAGTATTATATAAAATTATACAACAAAACAAAGTTAAAGTAAATTACAAATTGAAATATAGCCTTGTTTCTGGTGAAACAGTCCTATATAATAGTGTATGATGAGAAAGGGAAGAGAAGAACCTGTATGGATTGTATGGATAAAGAAGCATTTGAACAGGCAAAACTGAAAGTTCTGTTAAAACAACATGAACAGCATGGCTTTGGAACCTTGCAGGAGAAAACGGTTCATGCGGTGATGAAATTATATTACGAGCCGGATATAGATTATCATGAGGTGCCGGTGGAGGGTTTTATTGCTGATATTTATACAGGCAGCCGGATTATTGAAATACAGAATGGAAATTTTAACCGCCTGCGAGATAAACTGGCGGCTTTTTTACCAAAGTATCCGGTTATGGTAGTACTTCCGATTCCCCATTATAAATGGCTTATCTGGATGGATGAGGAAAGTGGGGAACTGTCTGGAAAACGGAAATCTCCGGTAACCGGAAGCGTTTACAGTGCGTTTCCAGAATTATATAAAATCAAAAGTTTTCTTACGCATCCCAATTTATCCTTTGCTTTTCCGCTTATCGATATGGATGAATACCGCCTTTTGAATGGTTGGAGCAAAGACAAGAAAAAAGGCTCTGAACGCTATGACAGAATGCCGCTTGCCTTGTTTGATGAGATACGGCTGGAGCGACCAGAGGATTTTATTCAGGTGATACCCTATGAACTGGAAGATACCTTTACGGTGAAAGAGTTTGCGAAGGCGGCAAAGATTCATAAAGAACTGGCAAGTGTCACCGTTCATATACTTTATAGTATGCAGTTGATTAAACGTATCGGGAAAAAAGGAAGAGAATATTTATACGAAGTGGGAATATAAAACAGCGCATAAAGCCGCACTGTATCTGGTATTTTTTTCTTTTCAAACTACCAAATATATGGTAAAATGTTCGCGAAAGTGAAGCAGTGAGGTGTTTGCATGGCAAAAGAAAATAAATATGATGCCTCCAGTATTACCGTTCTGGAAGGACTGGAAGCGGTCAGAGTAAGACCGGGTATGTACATAGGAAGTGTTTCTACCAAGGGTCTGAATCATTTAATATATGAAATTGTGGATAATGCGGTAGATGAGCATCTGGCGGGATATTGCAGTAAAATTCATGTTACGTTGGAAGCAGATGGCTCGGCATCGGTGGAAGATAATGGAC
>CAYVUF010000258.1:0-3357 GCA_964454605.1 uncultured Bacteroides sp. | reverse complement strand
TAAAAATGCTTAGAAAAACAGCAGGTAACTCATGTGGGCTATCTGCTGTTTTCATATATATTTCATGGGATTATATTGTTGATGACTTTTTGATTTTGGCGACGTCATAAACTCCGTGTTGTCGATTGTTTTTTTATACGAGAGTTGCTTCGAATCCCCCTCTCGCTATTGATAAACGAAAATGCTAAGAATAGTGATGTTCTTAGCATTTTTTATGTGATAAAAATCGTGGAACCATTTCTGGATAAGCAGTTCTGACTTGTTTGCGTAGTCGAATTATGTTATGATTTGTCTAGTATTCTATAATACGAAAATATAGTTTTTCATGGGTAGTGACCGTAGAACCTACAGAAAATAGTGATGGTTTGTCAGAGTATATTTGTAGCTGTGGTCTGAAGGATGGAAGTCAGCCAATTTCGGCTGCCAGTGCAGGTGTGAAGCAGATTGTTGATGCAATTCGGAATGCAGCAGAGGGAGAAAAGATAGTTCTCCATCAGGACACAATTTTCTGTTATACGGCCAAGATTATGAAGGAACTGCTGAAAAGACCGGATGTTTCTATCCAGACGATTTATACGGATAAAGATGGTGTAACCCGTAGCTTTACTATTCCGGCAGGTGAAGCGCCAACGGATGGGGAACTGTTCTATGGTTTTACGTATTTAGGCAATCTGTATGGCTGGGATGAAGTAGAATAAGATATATTAGGCAATCAATGGTACATGAATTAAAGGAATAGGAAAAGTAGAAAAGACTCGACATGAACAATTCAAGATTAGTGAGGAAAGTCATATGGAGTCTTTTTTGCAGATTGGGGGGAAAATGGAATTGACGATTCTGTTCCCATGCCTGAATGAAGAAAAGACAGTTGCAGTTTGTGTCACACAGGCAATGCTTGCGCTGGCGCAAAATGAACTGGATGGAGAAGTATTGGTAGTAGACAATGGGAGTGTGGACAAGTCTGTACAGAAGGCAGAAGCAGCAGGTGCAAGAATGGTTGTCTGTCCGCGACAAGGATATGGCAATGCATTGCGCTATGGTATCCAGGAAGCAAAAGGTAAGTATGTTATTATGGCAGACTGCGATTGCAGTTATCATTTTGATCATATAATGGATTTTTTGGAAAAACTGCGACAAGGGGCGGATATGGTAATTGGCAACCGTTTTGTACTTCCGATGGAAAAGGGAGCAATGCCCTTGACACATAAGTATCTGGGTGTTCCGGTATTATCTTTTCTTGGAAGGCTACGTTTTCGAACACCTATAAGAGATTTTCATTGTGGACTCCGAGCAGTGAGAAGAGAGAGTTTTCTAGCACTAGGCTGCCAATGCAGTGGAATGGAGTTTGCAACGGAAATGATAGGACGTGCTGCTTATGCAAAACAGAATATAGAGCAGGTTCCGACAGTGCTGTATCGGGATGGGAGAGGGCATAAATCCCATCTGCATTCCGTTCGGGACGGCATTCGACATTTGTATTTCATCATAAAACTTCGCCGGGTACAGTGCACAGGGGCATGGAGTGAGGATAATCATGAATAAGGAAACCGAAAAAAGAAAGAAATGGGAAGAAATAGGAAAAATAACTGCGGCAATCATAATCAGTGCGTTGTGCTGCATATTGCTTTTGGTGGCTACAGGCTGTATTAAAAGGAGTGCAATTGAGCAGTCGTGCCGGGAAAGTGCGGAATTTTTTTATGAAAAGGAATTATTTCCATATATCATTGAAGAGCAGTTTAATACCAGACAGGATAACTACGCAGATGTTATTCTGGTAAATATTATGTATCATATTTCGCAGGAGGATTTGTTTTCTTCTTTGGTGAGAGCAGCATATTATCGACCGGAAATGGAAAATGTAAATGTCAGTTTCTGGGAGAGTATGCAGGAAGCAAAGGAACCAAATGTAGAATATTTTCGCTATTGGCATGGCTCTATGGTACTTCTGCGGCCGCTTTTTGTAGTGACCGGCATAGAAGGAACACGAATTGTTCTTGGTACACTGTTGTTGGTACTTACCGTGTGGGTGGCAATCTGTCTGTGGAAGCAGAAGGCGAAAGCACTGTCTGTCTGCTATCTGCTTGGCAATGTGGTAATACAGACATGGATGTGTGGACTTTGTATTGAATATATTACCACATTCCTGGTTATGAATGCGGTATCTTTATTAACTATATTGTTTTTTGCAAGAAGGAAGAGCACGCAGTTTCTGTATGAAAAAATGGAACGGTTGCTGGCAGCAACGGGTGTGTGCACTTGCTTTGTGGATTTCCTCACAACAGAAACGGTGACCGTTACGATGCCGTTACTGCTTCTGTTAGTGCTTCGTTACGAGAAACAGGAACTGGAAGGATGGAAAACAGAGATAAACAGGCTTGTCAAAGGCGGAATTGCATGGGGGTGCGGCTATGCTTTTATGTTTGTATTAAAATGGCTGCTTTCTGCGCTGGTACTTGGCTGGAATGCTTTTGGCAGTGCGCTTGCTTCTGCGGGAGAGCGAATCAATGGGACAACGTATCTGGGCAATACCAATTTGGATGCAGAGGCATCGGTTATGCAACGGTTCTTTGGTGCATTGTTCCGGAATCAGGGAATGTTATTTCCATTTCGGGAGGACTTGGCAATGGGCACAGCCATGATTTGTTTTTTTGGCATTATTATCTTATGTTTTTCCATTGTGTATTTGTTTCGGGATAAAAACTTTTCGGGAAGAATGATAGGTCTTTGCTGTATACTTGGAGCAGTGCCTTATCTAAGATACAGTGTTTTGGAAAATCATTCTTATATGCACTATTTCTTTACCTACCGGGCACAGTTGGTAACGGTAGTGGCGCTGGTATATTGCACCTGGGAATTTGGACTGAAAAATATTCCTTTCCTGCGGCGGTTGGTGAAGTAGAAAAATAGAGAGAAGTCATTTGGTTATACAAAAAGCGCAAGGCGGTCTTGATTTAAGAGCCTTGCGCTTTTTAGAGTGCGCTTTGCGGTGCACGTTTCTAACGGTGAAAGTCCCAAATCCGCGCTGGTAGTGGGAAGGATACAGTCAAGACCAAGAGTGTCTATTGTGAGGCGGAATCAAATATAAACAATGGATATGTATATGTGGTGGATATGGACTTAGAGAAGTTTTTTGGCACAGTGCGCCAGAGTAAACGGAATGTTTGAGCGAAGAGAAATAGTCCAGCCACAAGATAATATAAGAATGAAATTGTCGTGTATGAACCGTTGGCAGATGATTTAAAACGGTATTTTTTAAATAATACCACTTGAAATGTAACGACAAATGCGTTACTGTATAAAGAATAGGTGTTTGACTATGGAAAAAACAGCAACATTAAATTTAAGAGTAAATCCTAC
>CAYVUF010000257.1:0-3380 GCA_964454605.1 uncultured Bacteroides sp. | reverse complement strand
GGTTGTAGGAGTCACCCTCTGTACTTCCCCTATATTTAAGTTAATGGTGCTGTAATCAATCTGATTGTCCAATGTGCGAAGCTGTGATTCCATACTTTCCAATTCATAACGTACCTCCGACAGCCGCTGTTCCAAAGCTATAATATCTTCTACGGTTTCTGCCTGTTCCAGCAGTTCCAACAGTCGTTCCTGTTCTGTCACAAGAACGGTTTTATGGCTTTCCAAATCCACATATTTCAAGGTAACATCTTCTACCTGTTCCTGCCTGTCAATCACATTGGACTGTTCTTCTACTTTTCCAATAAATTCGTCCAGACGGTCTGAAGGTATCCGGATTTTCAACTGTACATTCCGCAGTTCCTCATAATAAGAGTAATGGCTGCCATTGTATTGATAGCGATACTCAACGTAACCACCTAATGTTTCAATCTGTTTCTCCAGATTTGCCAATAAGGTATCATAGTTTTCTGTTTCCACATACAAATCAACCGTTTTTATCAGCTTACGCTCCTGTGCAGCAGCAGTATCTGCGTCTCTCTCCAGAATTTCTGTATCCTCAGCTTCATATTCTGCCTTTTCAATTCCCGCAGCATCTTCATAAATAATTTCTTCTGTTGCTGTTTCCATCGTTGCTGCACTCTGATAGTTGGTATCGTAATTGTTGCTGACAGAACTTCCACATCCAGTAAAAAGAATACTTGTCAGAAGCATTCCTGCCGCCAATTGGATTCTTTTCATCTCTTTTTCCTCTCTTTCGTAAGGAATCGGAACCTTTTCCTTCTAATGGAACAGATAATCTATTTCCCCAAATAATTCTTTCTGTCCTTTAATCTTTTCTTCATTTCCTACAACACACAGGCAGTCATCTTCCATAAATGCCTGAATATAATCTGCCAAAGCCCGAATCTGCTCTGCATTGGTTCCTAAAAGCTCATCCCGTTCCTTCTGTACCTGCTCGTACGTATAATGAGTCAGATAACCAGACATGGAATACATTCCTTTGGTTGCCGGTGTCATCGGTGTATCCAGTTCGCTGACTGCACCAATGATAAACTGTGTCATAGTTCTTTCATCTGCCTCAAAATTTCTGATATACTCTGCCGCTTTTTCATATACCTCTATGGTTTTCTCCAGATTCGGGTCACGATAGGATACAAAATAGCATTCTCCCGATTTGCCAAACTGACACATACAGCCATATGCACCGCCTTTGACACGCACCTGAGTCCACAGATAATCATACCCCATCATCACCCGCAGTACCCGCAGTGCTCCATGAAAAGGAAGACCTTTCTTGGTAAAGTTTCCAGCCCGGCACACATACTGTACCTGAGAGGAAGACATAAATCCTTCCTTCTTCTTCACTGTTGCCGGCTGATAAGGTGTACTAGTAATTTCTTCGGTATACAGGCTATCCCGGAATTTTTTAATCATGGTTTCCATGTCACAAAGACCTTCTGCCTGTGCAGTATAGTCTACCATCAGATTTTCCGGACGGAACAAGCAGACTGTCAGTTTTTTCAGATTTTCTATCACAATTTCCTTCTGTGCCTCAAAATCCTTCTCCAGTTCTTCCAACATACGATAAAATGGAATGCCGCTAATCATATCCGAAATAGCTGCTGTTCTGGATTGATAAGACAGGGCGCGGACAGCCGCAACAGAATGTCCTGCTGACATCATATATGCCTGTTTCTGGGATTTCAATTCACTTATCAGTTCTGCTAAACGTTTGGTGTCATCATACTTGGAACGCATCACCATTTCTTCAACCAGCGTAAAAGCCTGTTCCAGATTCTCATACAACGCTTTGGCTTTGATTTCAAAAGTTGCTGTATAGCAGTTTAAATCTCTGGCATCAATATAAGTATTCACAACCGGAACAATCCCACCAGTCTGAATGTTTACCTCATTGTAGAGTTCTCCATAGGTATAATTTTCTGTATCAACCAGCCCCAGAATCGATTTTAACAATCCCACATAAGGGAATAATTCTTCCGGTACCTGCCGCATATCAAAAACAAAACGCAGATAGCCAATTCCATTCGTGAAGATGTCATGATACAGAAGCAGGGTATCCCCCACTTTCTTTTCTTCGTTCACGTATGGTTCTGCTTCCTTCTTCATGTCTTCTCTTGTTAACAGCGGAATCTTCTCCAAATCCTCTTTTGCACTTGGCTCTTCCTGATATTCTTCCAGTGCTTTTGTCTGTGCAACGATTTGTTCCAGCTGTTCCGGTGACATCTGTGCTTTGATTTTCGCCAGTTTGTCTGCCAGTTCTTTATCTTTCTTCGTAGTCAGTCCCTTCACAGGCTCCACTACCACAATAGTCTTATGGGTGTTGTGGAGAAGATTATTTGCAATCAGTTTCTCGTAATAATCACTTTCAATTGCTTCTTTTAATGCCTTGTAAGTTTCATTTGCCTCAATATGGACAAAAGGCTTGCTGTCATCATACAGCCAGCTATCAAACATCTGGAGTCCCATCAAAAGTCCCTTCGGATAAGAACCAAAATCTGCTTCTCTATATTTGAATTCATAATAATTCAATCCTGCTTTTAATGCCTTTTTATCCAGTCCTTCTTTAACAAGCTGCTGTAAGGTCTGCTCAATGGTTTCCACAAACTCGTCTAACTGCGCTTTGTTGGCATTCTTGGCTACGATGGAAAAGTATGGCTGTTTGATACCATTTTCATAAGTGCTGTAAACATCCTTGCCAATGCCTTTATCAATCAATATCTGTTTCAAAGGTGCTCCCGGTGCAGAGCAAAGCACATAGTCAAGCACTTGAAACGCAATATATAATTTTCTATCCAGACTATCTCCGAAAGAAATATTGTAGGACAGATACGTACTGTCTTGCTCCGATTCGTTTTCCATAATCGGATATTCTTTGTATACGGTAATCGGTTTCTCAAACGGTTTCTCCATTTCCAGAGCAGAATCCACTGCCAGCGCATCGTATTTCGACAAATACTCTTCGTCCAGATAAGTCAGCTTCTCTGCCATATCCATATCACCATACAGATAAATATAGCTGTTGGATGGATGATAATATTTCTGATGAAATGCCAGAAAATCTTCGTAAGTAAGTTCCGGAATCACATCCGGGTCACCACCAGATTCCACCGCATAAGAAGTATGTGGATACAAGGAATTCATAATTTCTCTATCCAGTACATCATCCGGAGAAGAAAAAGCCCCTTTCATTTCATTGTAAACAACACCATTGAGGTAAGCTCGTCTTCTACGCTTTCCATCTCATAGTGCCATCCCTCCTGCATGAAAATCTTCTCTTCTTTATAAATATTCGGATGAAATACCGCATCCAGATAGACATCCATTAAATTCTGAAAATCCTTATCGTTACAGCTTGCCAC
>CAYVUF010000256.1:0-3445 GCA_964454605.1 uncultured Bacteroides sp. | reverse complement strand
GTATTCTGTATGCAAGGTATAATTTTGCCAAGTTGTAAGCACATTGCTAGCATCAATGTATGCACCAACGGATGATGCGTTGTATATTCTCCTGACATAATCTGTGTTAATTGTGGAATCACATCATATGCCATAATAGCCGGATAATATGTCGCAAACGGAATGGAAAACCCCAACATAATCATAACAAATACTATCCAAAACTGCTTTTTCATTGTCTACTGTTCTCCATGAATTCTTCTATTCACCAATGTATAACGGTATTCAAAATCCCTGCGGTTTTTCAACGCCATATTCGAAAGAATCAGACCTGCAAAAAATGACTGCACCGCTGCCAATCCGATAAAGCCACAGCAGAATAATGTTGGGAAACGAAGCACTAAGCCTGTTTCAAAATAGGCAATCAAAATGGGAATAAACATTGCTACTGCCACAATCGCAAGTACTGCCGCACATAAACCGAAGAAGCCAAAAGGCTTATAATCTCGATATAATTTAACAATCGTCCGAATCACCCTCATGCCATCTGAGAAAGTATTCAGCTTCGATTCACTTCCTTCTGGACGATCCCTGTAATCTACAATTACATTTTCAATCTGCATATTATTATAAACTGCATGAATAGTCATTTCCGTTTCAATTTCAAATCCCGTAGACAAGACTGGGAAGGTTTTAACAAAACCATAGCTAAAAGCCCGGTAACCTGTCATAATATCCTTAATATTGCAGCCAAACAGCTTGTTAATGCTGCTTCTTACAATGCTGTTTCCAAAATTGTGGAACGGTCTTTTATTCTCTGTAAAATAGGTAGATGAAAGTCTGTCCCCTACAACCATATCTGCATTGTGTTTTAATACCTTATCTGCCATTTCTCTTGCATACTCCATCGGATAGGTATCATCACCATCAACCATAATATAACACTCTGCTTCTATCTCACGAAACATGCGACGGATAACATTCCCTTTCCCCTGCATATATTCATAGCGAATCTGGGCACCTGCTTCTCTCGCCAGTTCCACAGTACGGTCTTTGGAATTATTATCATATACGTAAACAACCGCCTCCGGCAATGCCTCTCTTGCATCTCTCACCACTTTGGCAATTGTTTTTTCTTCGTTATAACAAGGAATCAAAACTGCTATTTTATCCATTTGCTTTTCTTACCTTTCTTTTTCTCTGTTCATTATACATTAAAATCCCTGATAAATAAACTCCGCTGCGCTAAATCCCGGTCCATAATATCCTAGTAAAATTACATAAAACAATAAAGCATACCAGATACCAAAACGAACCGGCAAACAGAAACCTGCTATTTTATCCCGTACAGAACCTTTCTGCTGCCACAACGAAACAACCAGAAGCATAAGCAGGGACAGAAGCATAATTCCTATTTCCATAAAATCCAAGCCCAATCCAAGCAGTGCTCCATTCCACAAAATTTCAGGATTCCATGTTGTTACTGCACCTTTCAGCATCGCAAAGGCATCCCCCGTAGATGCCGCCCGGAAAAACAAATCGCCAATACAGACTAAGAAAAAAGTCCTCACAATCCGGACTCCACCCACCAGGTTTCCACTAGCATTGATATGCAGCTTGTCCATGGCTTTTGCGCAAGGTGGCTCAAGTAATTCTTCCATTACAATATAAAACCAGTGAAGCAGACCAGAACCTATGACAAACTTCCAGTCACCGCCATGCCAGATACCAACTGTAAACCACAAAATGAACATGGCTGCAAAAGTTGTGTACTGTTTTCCCTTTTTCTTGCCAAACTTCTTCTTCCATGACTGATTCAGCTTTGTAAAAAAAGATGAGCGCAGAACTGGATAAAAAACATAATCTTTCATCCAGACACCCAGTGTAATATGCCATCTTCTCCAGTATTCCGAAATACTTCTGGAGAAAAATGGAGTTCGAAAGTTCTCCGGCAATACAATACCAAAACTTTCTGACATACCCAGTACGATATCCATGCACCCTGAGAAATCCGTATACAACTGAAATGCATAACATACCGTTGCTATCCAGATATATGCCCCAGGATAACTGTCATACTGCCCATAGACAGTATCCACCAGGACTCTCAGACGTTCTGAAATAACCAGTTTCTTAAGAAGTCCCCAGAGCATCCTCTGCAAGCCTCTTGTTACTTTTTCATAAGCAAACTCATGGGGTGCAAAAAACTGTTCTCCACATTCTCGATAACGCAGAATCGGTCCGGAAATAATGGTCGGGAAATACATCCCATAGAGTGCCAGTTTTCCTAAATTCTGCTGAGGTTTCGCCAGTCCATAATAAACATCCATCACATAACCCAGCAGAGAGAACGTATAAAAAGAAACCCCTAATGGTACAAGCAGTGACAACCCATTTATTACCTTGTCTTTCTGTCCGAAAAGACCTGCTGCTCCATTAATTGTATTGATTCCAAAATTAACATATTTTAATGCCACCAGAATCCCAATATTCACTGCTATAACCAAAAGCAGCGCCCTCTTCCGCTTCTTCACATCCTCAGTGCCTGCCATGATACGTGTTCCCACATAACAAGCTGTCACCGAAGCTGCCGGATACAAAATCAACATTCCATTATCCGTAAGCAGATAATAAGCAATGCTGCATAACAACAGCAGCATCCACTGGCATTTCTTGGGAATCAGATAATAAACCAATAATATAACTGCAAAAAAACACAAAAAATAAAACGAAGTAATACCCATTTCTTTGTTAATCCTACTAATCTCATTTATATTGATATTATTCTATCATAGAAAAAACATTTTGGCATTGACAATTTGTTAATTCTTTCTTAATCCGTTAACTTTTTTCTCCTATTATTCTAAAATGTGGTAAACTGCTAGATAGAAGGGAGATTTCCGATATGTTATTTAATTCAGTATCTTTTGGTATTTTTATTATCCTTGTTTTTCTTCTGTATTATCTGGTTCCTCACAAATACAGATGGATTTTTTTACTGGTATCCAGTTATGCTTTTTACATGAATCTGCATCTCTGGTATGGTATTTTATTATTTTTGTCAACGCTTTTAACCTATGGACTGGCACTCTCCTTTGACAGAGCCCAGACCGAAAAGCAGAAAAGAAACGCATTACTGCTTGGCATTTTACCCTTTGTCGCTATTTTACTTTTCTTTAAAACAGCCAATCCGGTGATTAGCCAGGTAAACAGCATGATTTCTGTCGGAAAGCTGAATTTGCAGCCGGTTACTTGGACTATTTTACTGCCTGCCGGAGTATCCTTTTATTTTTTCCAATCTATGGGTTATCTGATAGATGTTTATCAAGGGAAAATAAAGGCAGAAAAGCATTTTGGCTATTATGCCCTGTTTGTTTCCTTTTTTCCGCAATTGCTGGCAGGACCAATTGGCAGAGCCGGTTCTCTGCTCCCTCAATACAAAAAAGAGCGGCCCTTTGTATACAGC
>CAYVUF010000255.1:0-3463 GCA_964454605.1 uncultured Bacteroides sp. | reverse complement strand
GATACGTTCTACCGGGTTCAACAAATCACTGATAGAAGTATCGTGATTCAAAGTGTCAATGATATATGCGATATATTTACTTAAATCACAGTTGATATACCATTCGCGTTCTAACAGTTCTGGTGTCTGATAAACCAGATTTGTTGTCAGAACCCTGTCGATAATACCATCCGCAAAAGCCTTATCAAAACGGTCAAGTCCAGCAGTGAAAAGACCAAAAGTAGAGAAGACGAAAATACGGTTTGCTTTGCGTTCCTTCAGGGCAGCGGCAACTTCCAGAACACTTTCACCGGAAGAAATCATATCATCGATGATAATCATATCTTTGCCTTCTACGCTACTTCCCAGAAATTCGTGAGCAACAATTGGATTACGTCCATTAACAACCTGTGTGTAATCTCTTCTCTTGTAGAACATACCCATATCCAGACCGAGAACGTTAGCGATATAAATGGCTCTGCTCATACCGCCTTCATCCGGGCTGATTACCATCATATGGTCATTATCGATATGAAGACCTTTTACATTCTTCAACAGTCCCTTAACAAACTGGTAAGCTGGCTGGATTGTTTCAAAACCATGCAGTGGAATCGCATTCTGAACACGTGGGTCATGAGCATCAAATGTGATGATGTTATCCACACCCATATTTACCATTTCCTGTAATGCTAAAGCGCAATCAAGGGATTCTCTAGCAGTTCTTTTATGCTGTCTGCTTTCGTATAAGAATGGCATAATAACGGTAATACGTCTAGCCTTACCACCTACCGCAGCAATGATACGCTTCAAATCCTGATAGTGGTCATCCGGGGACATATGATTTTCATGTCCGCAGAGAGAATAAGTCAGACTATAATTTGCCACATCCACTAAAAGATACAGGTCAATACCGCGGACGGATTCCTTGATAACACCTTTGGCTTCTCCAGAGCCGAAACGCGGTACTTTTGCATCCACAATATAGGAGTCACGCTGATAACCGGTAAAAGCAAGACTTTCTTTGTGTTCGCTTTCTCTTTCTGCTCTCCATTTCACGAGATAGTAGTTCACTTTCTCGCCTAAAGATTTACAGCCCTCAAGTGGAATAATACCAAGGGAGCCGACAGGAATGGTTTCCAGATTTCTTTTTTCTTCACGCTTTGCCATGAAAAAAATCCTCACTTTCTGTTCAGTAAACGCTTTTTGTAGATACGAATATCAGGTCCAGTCATTTTGCATAATTCGTAATGGCTGGTAATGCGGGAAAAGATACGGTCTGAGTATCGGTTCCGCAGTTCTTCCAGAGAAAGATTTGTTGAGATGAGAGTTGCTTTTTTACCCATATGTCTTTCGTTTAAGAGAGAAAAAAGCTGAGAATTGACAAACTGATTTGCCAGTTCAGTACCCAAATCATCGATAATCAACAAATCACATTGATAAAGGTCTGTATAACGTTCTCTCTGGTCTTCTTTATTTCTGTAATCAAAAGAATATTTCGATAATAAGTCAAAAAGACTGGTTGCACTGAAATAAATAACGGAATGACCGCTTTCAATCAGCTCTTTGGCAACGCAGTTTGACAAGAATGATTTTCCAGTACCCACTTTACCATAAAAAAATAGATTATGGTAGTCGGAATTAAAATTTTTGACAAAATTCTGACAGGTTGTTACAGCATTCCTGAAATGTTGCAGGTCTTCCCCGTCATAATATTCATAAGATAAGGTCTGGAAATTTTCATTTTGTAACATTTCACGAATGTTGGACTGCTCGTAAAGGAGAGTAATCATTGCCTGTTTAAAACAGTGGCACTTCTGACCGTCAACATATCCGGTGTCTTTGCAGTCAGGACAGGTATAAACCGGTTCCAGATAGTTTTCCGGCAATCCGGCATCCAGTAACAGTTGTGCCTTTTTTCCAGACAATTCTGCGATGATATCACGCAGTTCCTCCATGGCATTTTCGTCACCCTCAAGATATTTGCGGCCTTGCGCAACAGAAACAGAAGCAACCGCATCTTCCAAATCACGATACCCAGGAACGTGGTCATAAACATAGACCTTTTTCTGTTCCAGCTCATGACGATTTTGTAATTGTCGGTTTTCATAATCATGAAGTATGATATCATACTGGGCATTTGTCAGTGACACTTCGAAACTCCTTTACATCAATTACTTAACAGTTCTTTTTCCAGTGCATCAAAATCATAGTGACTTTGCTTAAACTGGTTGAATTTATTATTGGAAGCTGTTTTGGCAGCTTTGGTTTTCTGGAAATTTTCTTCTATTGCCTGAATGTCTGCGCGATGATGGACACCGGCTTTGTACCAACTGCTTAAAATACTGTCCGCGTATTCAAAACGATGCTTGTCCGTTGCCAGTACAGTACGTTCACAGGCAGCAGAAATCACATCAAATTCAAAAGCAAATTCTTTTGTCCAACGTGTAATATAAGTAACTTCGGTCTGTGTCGGAGTTGTGGATTTGCCAAGTGCTTTCATTATATCATAAACGATTTTATCATATTTATGTACATATTTTGTTGCCTGTTTCGGGGTTGTGATTCCTTCCTGCGCCCAGTTGATGGCAACTTTCTCCATATAGCGTAAATCTTTTTTGCCCCGGTCAATACAATATTGAATCAGATAATCAATTAAATCTTCTGAGAAGCCAAGTTTATCTGAAATAAAGAAAATCGTTTTCATTTCCGAAGGACTTAGGGTTTTCTTTAAATACTGTTCCGCAATAAAGAGCACTCGGGAAATGGTTTCATCTGACTTAAATGCTTTCAGCTCGTCCAGTGTATAAGCTGGTTTGGCATATGGGTCATCAGCGGTCTTCTCTGGCATTGGCAGTTTGAAAGAAATCGGTGTCGCATAAGGAGCAGGTGCTGCTGGCTCATCTGGCGTTTCCGAGGTTTCCGCTGTCTTTGAACCATTCAAATCACAGAAGTGAATCCCGGTAAGATTTTTGGATTCATCATAATCCAAAGTCAATAACTGATTCTTTTCCCAGTATTTTAAGGCACGAAGCACATCTTTCTCAGTGTAATTAAACATATCAGCAATTTCGGACACACTGGTAGAAAGTCTGGCACTCATCATACGAACCAGATACAGATAGATTTTAAGCTGAGCATCATTGGCAGACTTCATATATTCATCAATAAAACGGTTGGAGATAACCGTTGCATCTGCATAATTGTCCTGATAGATTTTTAACTGATTCATTTCGATACCATACCCTCTTAAAGATTTACCAAAGTAAGCAGAATTATAGCATAGCATTTTTTAAAATGAAATAGTCAATTTGCCAGAAAGCCAAAAAGAACATCTGTTCATAACTTTGTGGATATTGTGGATAACAGAAAAATATTTCTTTGTACAAATACGAACCAGATGATTCCTGCGATTGTTTTTGCTTTTCCCGGGAAAGAAAAATATCCACAGCAAAAAGAATAATTGAAATGGTTCTTTTTGTGTGGA
>CAYVUF010000254.1:0-3491 GCA_964454605.1 uncultured Bacteroides sp. | reverse complement strand
TATGGTGTTACAACCATTGAAAACACTGCATTTGAAATCCCATAGTAAATATATTCGTGGTATTGATAGGGTTAGTCATTATTTTCAAGACACAGCTACGAGCACTGGTAGAAAGAGTATTTGAGAAAATAACCAAAGACAGCAATACCATTATGTCATGAGAAAGGGATACATAACCGTTTTCTTATCGTTGTCCTTAACACTGATTCTGTCCCTTGTATTCACGGTAATAGAAGGGGCACGAATTAGTGCCATACGTATGAAATTTGAATATGTGACAGATATTGGAATGAATTCTGTACTGGCAGAATACCACAGAGAATTACTGGAACAGTATGATTTGTTGTTTGTGGATGCTTCTTATGGTGGCAGCAGTCCTTCTGTGGCAAATACAGAGGGACATCTGAAAAATTATCTGCAGAAAAATTTCCGGCAGGATAAAGGAAACGGTTGGTGGAAGACGAGAGATTTTCTGGATATGTGGATCAATCGTGCGGCTATCACAGAATATTCTATTGCTTCAGATGAGAGCGGAAGTGTATTAAAAAGACAGATTACGGATTATATGGCAGATTACCCGATAGGAGGACTGTTGGAGAAAATAACCGGAAACATAAGCAAAATGAATGATTATTGTCTGGATACAAAAGATGTAGCAGGAGAAAGAGCAGTGTATGAGGCAAGAATTGCGGAGATTGAATTACCCAAGCAGGAAGTGGAGGAAGGCGTTTTTGAAGAAGTATCTTTGGATAATCCGGCGGATATTGCAAATGGAACAAGGAGCATTGGTGTATTGAATTTGGTTGTGGATGATATTTCTTCTATTTCTGCGGTGAAAGTACCTTTGGCACAATACATTTCAAGGCGCAATTGCATACAGGGAACCGGAATCTGTGAAGAGGCGGTAAGGGTATCGGGAGCACCTAATGATATTGTATTTCTGGCTTATCTGTTTGAAAAATGCGGTTACTATGGTGAACCAAAAGAAAATTCTTTGCTGCAGTATCAGATAGAGTATATCCTTGCTGGAAAAGATACAGACTGGCAGAATCTGGAACAGGTAGCCAAAAGACTGCTGCGCTGGCGAGAGGCAGCAAATGTGCTGTATATCTTGTCAGATAGTGCCCAAATTGCTGAAGCAGAAGCCATGGCTCTTGCCTTGACGGCAGTTATGCTGTGTCCTGAATTGGCGGAGCCGGTGAAATATACCATACTTTTTGCATGGGCTTATGTAGAAAGTTTACAGGATGTGAAAACACTTCTGCAGGGCGGAAGAGTTCCGATTATGAAAACAGCAGCCGATTGGAAAACGGGAATCAACAGCATTAAAAACGTAAGAGGAAGTCTTGGTGACTCTGGTGAAGGAGGAAGGGGCTTAAATTATAAGGAATACCTGGAAATTATGTTATTTCTTACAAACGATTCGGATAGAATTTTTCGGACAATGGACATTATGGAAATGGATATCCGGAAAACACCGGGAAATAGTAATTTTCGTATGGATGGCTGCTTTGATACATTCAAAGCTCATATCGGGGTAATCAGTGGATTTGGATATGAGTATAAAATAGAAAGATTATATGGATTCTACTAAAGGAAAAGGAGGTAAGGGAGGATGCCCTCTTTACGGTTACATACACAAAAAAGAATAAAATCGACAGCCAATTCTCTCCGGACATATCTTGAACATCTTAATCACATAGGACCGATAAAGAGGGTGTCCTCTTTTACCTTATTTCATTTTAGAGCATCTGTAACAGTTGAAGCGGCATTTATACTCCCTTTGTTTCTCTTTTTTATGCTTCATATCTTATCGGCAATTTCTATGATAGAAGCGCAGAGCAGACTGGGAGCTGCGCTGCACCAGACTGGGAACCAGATGGCTTTTGCGGGTTATGTGTATGGGAAGACAATGGAAGGCGTACCAGAGGGAATTGCTGCGGTAGCATTGACAGAGGGGTATGCCAGAAACCGGATTCTTTCTTATGCAGGCGGTGATTATCTGGAACATTCCAGCATTCGGAATGGGGCGGCAGGAATTTCTTTTGCAGGAACTTCTATTATGGGAAGAAATGACATAGTAGAAATCTGCTTATCTTATGAGATAGAGCCGCTTTTTTCCGTCATGGGATTTGATGCTTTTGGGATGAAGCAATGTTATTACGGAAAGGCGTGGACTGGTTTCAATGTGGAGGATGGAGTTAGTGACATCACAAGCGAAGACCCTATGGTATATATTACTCAGACAGGAACGGTTTATCATACAAACCGGAATTGCACTTATCTGAATCCTTCGATTCAAAGTGTTTCAGCAGAGGAAGTGGAAAGCGAGCGAAATTCATCGGGAGCAAAATATTATCCCTGTCAGCGATGTGCAGGCAAACAATGGCAGGGACAGGTATATATTACAGAATATGGCAGCAGTTATCATACTTCTGTTTCCTGTAGCGGGTTAAAGAGAACTATTTATACCATTCCATTATCAGAAGCAGGTGGGAGAGGAAGGTGTACAAAGTGTCAATAGAAATAACAGAGAATCTTGTCATTATGGGAATCGGTTTTATGATAGTATGCATCTGTGGAGTTTCGGATATGAGGAAAAGAACCATTCCATTGGCGGCGGTTGTTCTTGGTGGGTTATTAGGACTGGGCATAGATGTCTGGCAGATGAGCAAAGGAAATATATCTTTTGGAGAGGTGGGATTGGCAGTTTTGCCGGGATGCTTTTTTCTATTGGTTAGTTTTTTGTCCAGAGAGAAAGTGGGTTATGGGGATGGACTTTTGTTAGTTGTTGTTGGACTGTTTACCGGATTTTATCGTTGTATGGTTATGGTAAGCATTGGTTTGCTTCTGCTTTCTGTTACCGCCCTTGTTTTGCTAGTGCTTCACAAGGTTCATCGGAACAGCAAGCTGCCCTTTGTACCTTTTCTGGCAGCAGGAATGGGGGTTGGATTTTTTGTATAAGAGAATGCAGAAGAGAGCTAGAAGCAGACAGGCAGAAGCATATATGACGTTGGAAGCGAGCTTTCTGGTAACATGGGTGGTTTTTCTTATGATATTTCTGATTTATCTGAGCTTTTATCTGTATGACAGGTGTGTATTGTTTCAGGATGCTTATGCTATCTGCTTTCGGGGTAGTATTCAGAAAGAAATTGAGGCATCGGATTATATTCATTCCCATATAGATAAACAATTTGGAAAAAAATATTTTGGTGTAGGAAATGTAAATACCAGAGTGGAACAATCTGGTACCGAAGTGAAGGTATATGCAGAATGTGATGTAAAAGTGTCTGTTCACAGTTTTCTGACTCTGGCAGAACGAAGTGAATGGGCGATGAAAACAGAAGCCAGAGCACAGATTATCAATCCGGTAAAAATCATCAGAAAATGTCGCATGGCAGAAAATATGCTGGAAAAATGGCAGGAGTAGAAGTAAGAAGCAGGACGAAGAGGTGGAAAATTGGAAGCGAAATATTTTAAGGATTATAAAT
>CAYVUF010000253.1:0-3534 GCA_964454605.1 uncultured Bacteroides sp. | reverse complement strand
TCCAGATAGACATCCATTAAATTCTGAAAATCCTTATCGTTACAGCTTGCCACCGGATAAACCGTCTTATCCGGATAGGTCATTGCATTTAAAAAGGTATTCAGCGACCCTTTTGCCAGTTCAATAAAAGGGTCTTTCACCGGAAACTTGTCAGAACCGCACAGCACACTGTGCTCAATAATATGTGCCACACCGGTACTGTCCTTCGGTGGTGTCCGGAAACCTATATAAAACACCTTATTATTGTCATCATTTGACAAAAGTGCTACTCTGGCTCCTGTTTTATTATGTTGTAACAAATAACTGATGGAATTTAATTCTTTAATCTCTCTTTTCTCAATAACGGTATATGCCTGTAATTGTTCTATCTGCATGTTATGTCCAAACCTTTCTCATAATCTATCCATATAGTATATCACTTACTCTAAAATTTAGTAAAGAAATACTGGGTGAAAAAATAAAAGAACAGGTAAAAACTATAAAAAGTTAATACCTGTTCAGTGTAAAAGGGGAATTTTACCTAAATTTGTTTAACAATGTCAGTTTAGCAGAAAAGATTGTCAAAAGCAAGTCAATAAATCAAAAAATCACGTCAATTGACATTGTTAGTTATCGCGTATGCCCTGAAACCTACATTTTATAAGCAAAATGACATCATTGCTAATTTAGACAGGACAATTTCTTGAATTTTCACACCATTCTTTTTCTTCTGTGCCAGATTCATCTGCACAAACTCTTTTAGGGGAATCACCTTATCCCGGTAAACCATCTTATTCTTTCCGAAAAGACTTTTCTGCTCTGTCAGTATACACACCTTCACTTTTGCTTTCAACTGTACATAAGTCCGATAAGAAAAATCATCTGCAGTCATATAATAAAAATGACTTTCCAGACTGGTTTCGACATCCGTATCCTTCATAATATAGTGTTCGATGATACTTTTTATCTTAAAAGGAACTATCTCGTGCTCTATCAATTCCCGATAACTGTATCTTGCTCCAAAATAAAGACTTCCGGTATCCTGCATAAAATACTTGAAGTCATTATCCAGTTCTCTTATTTCATTCTCCGCCACTTCCGGTTTCCTCCAATGATTCTATTTTGCCTGCTGTAATCCGAATCGCATCCATAATTGCTTTCCGGCTCATGCCAGTTTCTTCTATTAACTCTTCCACCGTCACCTTCCGGTGCAGGTCATCTGCCAGTTCATTTGCCTTATCTGCTACTTTATTGACCTTTTCTGCTATTTTCTGGTCTTTTCTTGCTTCGGAAGCATTCTCGGCAATAAATTCTTCCATTGCATCCATAATCATTTTACCAAGCATCCCCTGTGCTTCAGAAGCATGTTCCATCGCACCCAGCATGGAAACACCCATAGCCACTGCCACATTACCTTCTCCAATCAAGTCTTCCAGAAAAACACCCTGTCCGGCATACAGCTTGGCGATTTCGATTACCTGCGGCAAAAACATCTGAATCAACTGGTTCTGCGCATCCAAATCACCTGCCATTGCAGAAAGCGTAATAGCTTCTTTCTCTCCCTCTGACCATTCCGGCAGTTCCGCCAGCTGGGCAAGATAATCTTCCAGATAATCCACTTCTTCCTCACTCAGATAATCATCCAGATTGACAGGCTCACCAATACCGACTTTATGCTTCTGCAGATAGTCATAAACCATTTCAAACTGTTCCTGTGACAGTGCAAGCTCCGCAAAGGCTTCCTCTACCTGTTCCTTCGTTACCATATTTCCCTGCTCTTTCGCAGTTTTTCTTATTTGTTCCAAAGTCTGTGCAAACAAAACTTCTTTCTTCATCCCTGCCTCATAACTCCTTTATATCCAGTCTTTTCCTCACAGCCATCGGCTTCTACTGCCTGCTATGGTCTTTTCACATGGGTATGTGTATATAAATGTTCCTCGCAATACTCGTAGTTGCCATCGCATTTTGAGCAGAAACGGAACTGCATTTCCGGACTGTCTTCTTCGGTTCTGCCACAAATGGCACACTTATGCTTGGTAATTTTTGTATTTTTCTTTACTTCCCGTTTAAATTCCTGTCGCCTGTGTATCTGTTTCGGATTCATATGCATCAGATTACGCGACGTAAGGAAGAACACTACAAAATTCAGTAAAGAAGCTGCAATGGCAAACTTCACGTTCACATCTCCCTGTAAGAAAGAGAATGCTAGCATTATCGCATAGAGAATCCCCAGCCATTTCACCTTAATCGGAATGATAAACATCAAAAGCACCGATACATCCGGGAAAGTTGCCGCAAAAGCAAGGAAAATGGACATATTGATGTAGTACGTGCTGAAATACAAGGAAACTACGGTAAAGTAATACTCTGCTCCATAAACAGCAAGCATATCCCCATTAAAAAGATAAGTATATCCCATTAACAGAAAACTTCCTGCAATCGTAAACAGCATGCCTTGCAATAAATAAACATTATAGCGGTAAGTTCCCCAGGTTCTTTCCAGCGTAGTGCCTATGGAACAATAGAAATATAACATCAGCAGTGTCAAAAAGATATTGGATTCGCTTGGTGGAATCAGAATCCAGCTAAACAACCGCCATATCTGTCCATGTACAATCGCATAAGGATTCAAAGTCAGATACCAGATAAAACTGGGAAACAACATTTCTATCAGATAACCAATGGCATAGCATATAACCAGTACGAACGAAATATTTTTAATCGCATACTTGCCAAACTTTCTCTCAAAGGAACTCATCTTCATTTTCTAATTCTCCTGACCTTCTATGATGAAAAACTGAGTATATTTTATCATTCCTAATTTTAAAAGTAAATGTTCCTTATGTGAAATTCCGCCAAGTCACAAAAATTTTATAATTTTCTTCCAAAAACTTCATATATTTCTTAGAAAGTGCTGATTGCTTTTTCATATTGACTGTCGTATAATGTCTAGGTATGTCAAATCTGGAGAACACATTATAATAAGTAAGTTCTGCTAAGATTTTGTTAAGATTTCTAATTATTAAAGGAGTGAAATACAAGGTGAGTCATATGCAATATACCCTCGGTATCGACATCGGTTCTACGACTGTAAAAATAGCAATTCTGGATGAAAAACACCAGATTCTTTTTTCTGATTATCAAAGACACTATGCCAATATCCGGGAAACCTTATCCAACTTATTACAAAGTGCATACGAGAAACTTGGAAATATAACACTGCATCCCATGATTACTGGTTCTGGCGGTCTGACTCTTGCCAATCATCTGGCTGTCCCCTTTGTACAGGAAGTCATTGCGGTATCAACTTCTTTGCAGGAACTTGCACCTGCAACCGACGTTGCCATTGAGCTGGGTGGTGAAGATGCTAAAATTATTTATTTCGAAGGCGGTAATGTTGAGCAGCGTATGAACGGTATCTGCGCTGGCGGTACCGGTTCTTTTATCGACCAGATGGCTTCTTTGTTACAGACAGATGCTTCTGGTCTGAATGAATATGCCAAAAATTATCATTCATTGTATACCATTGCTGCCCGCTGTGGTGTGTTTGCCAAG
>CAYVUF010000252.1:0-3563 GCA_964454605.1 uncultured Bacteroides sp. | reverse complement strand
GTTCTTTCCTGACTCTGACAAACTCCTTTAAACTTTTTGACCAGAACCTTGCATTGACAGCAGGAGCTCCTTCCAATAAATCACAGATGTTAGCACTTAATATCTACGATACATTTTATGGCAGAGTTGGCTGGGAAGGTGTTGGTCAGGCGAAAGCAGTTGTATTCTTTATTATGGTTGCAATTATTGCAGTGATTCAGTTAGGCGCAACAAGAACGAAGGAGGTACAGCAGTAATGGGCGTAAGAAAAGCTAAACATGGCGGTATATTAACTTTTATCTTTTCTTTGATTTCGATTATATGGATTAGTCCGATTGCAATTGTATTGATTAACTCCTTTAAAAAGAAATCTTTTATCAGCAACAAACCTTTTAGTATTCCTACCGGCAAAGCATTTGTTGGTCTGGATAACTACGTTAATGGTATTGAGAAAATTGACTTTTTCTCTGCCTTCTTTAACTCTTTGTTTATTACGGTGTGTTCCGTATTTGTAATTGTATTATGTACATCTATGTGTGGCTGGTACATTACACGTGTCAAAAATAAATTTACAAGCTGTATTTATTATTTGTGTGTATTTTCCATGATTGTACCGTTTCAGATGGTAATGTTTACCTTGTCCAAGATTGCGGATATGTTGAAATTAGATAATCCGGTTGGTATCATCCTTGTGTATCTTGGATTTGGTGCAGGACTTGCGGTATTTATGTTCTGCGGTTTTGTAAAATCGATTCCGTTGGAAATTGAAGAAGCAGCGATGATTGATGGTTGTACACCAATTCAGACTTATTTCCAGATTGTACTGCCGGTATTGAAACCAACCTGTATTACCG
This sequence comes from uncultured Bacteroides sp., assembly GCA_964454605.1. GTDB lineage: Bacteria > Bacillota > Clostridia > Lachnospirales > Lachnospiraceae > UBA3282. Next base: position 2,730 of record CAYVUF010000252.1, on the reverse strand, counting down.
TTGCAATTTTACAGGCAATGTGGATTTGGAATGATTATTTGCTGCCATATCTTGTACTTGATTTGAAAAAATATAAAACCATACCGATTGCCATTCAGTATTTGAAGGGCGGATATGGTTCCGTAGATATGGGTGCTATGATGGCTATGCTTATTTTAGCGATTATTCCGATTGTTATCTTCTATTTATGCTGCCAGAAATACATTATCGAGGGTGTCATTGCTGGTGCAGTAAAAGGTTAATATTTTTTGATTGATACTTTTTGACAAAAAGTGTAGAATATAGTGGATTGGCAATCATGATATAGAAAAATAATACCTGAACTTACAGGGGGACTTAGAAATGAGAAAAAGTGGTATTTTATTACCCATTTCCAGTATTCCATCTAAGTATGGAATTGGAACGTTTTCCAAACAGGCATATGAGTTTATAGATTCTTTGGAGAAAGCAGGACAGACATATTGGCAGATACTGCCATTAGGACCGACAGGGTATGGAGATTCACCATACCAGTCTTTCTCTACGTTTGCCGGAAATCCTTATTATATTGATTTGGAAGAATTGATAGAAGCAGGATACCTGACGAAAGAGGATTGTGAGAAGTATGATTTTGGAGATAATGACGAATACATTGATTATGAAAAAATTTATCTGTCCAGATTCAAGGTACTTCGCACAGCATTTGAAAACAGTAAGATTGAAGAGAATGCAGAATTTCAGAAATTTACTTCCCGAAATAGTTACTGGTTGGAGGATTATGCGCTTTACATGGCGGTAAAAAATTCATTTGGCGGTATTAGCTGGAATGAATGGGATGAAGACATTAAGCTGCGAAAAGAGAGTGCACTTGCATTTTATCGTGAAAAATATGCAGAAGAGATAGCGTTCTATCAGTTTCAACAGTATTTGTTTGCAAAACAGTGGATGGCATTGAAGACATATGCAAATCAGAAGAAGATTCAGATTATTGGGGATATTCCGATTTATGTAGCCTTTGATAGTGCTGATACATGGGCAAATCCAGAGCTGTTCCAGTTAGATGACACCTGCACACCAATCGCAGTAGCAGGCTGTCCGCCGGATGCCTTTTCTGCAACCGGACAGTTGTGGGGCAATCCGTTATATCGTTGGGATTATCATAAGAAAACAGAATATGCGTGGTGGATGAAACGTATCGCATATTGTTATGAATTATATGATGTAGTCAGAATTGACCATTTCAGAGGTTTTGATGAATATTATGCTATTCCATATGGTGACCTGACTGCTGAGTTTGGCAAGTGGGAGCAGGGACCCGGTTATGACATTTTCAAAACCATGAAAGAGAAGCTCGGTACAAAAGCAGTTATTGCAGAAGATTTAGGATTCCTGACTGACACAGTTTTAAAACTGGTAAAGAAAACAGGCTATCCTGGCATGAAGATTCTGCAGTTTGCATTTGATTCCAGAGAAGAAAGTGATTATCTGCCGCATAACTATACCGCTAATAGTGTGGTATATACAGGAACGCATGATAATGATACGGTACTTGGCTGGTACGAAGCTTTGAACAGACGTGATAAAGCATTTGCCAAGAGATATTTACATATTCGTTCGAACAAGGATGTTCAGTGGGAGTTTATTCGTTCTGCCATGTCCAGCGTATCGGATACCTGTATTATCCCAATGCAGGATTATCTGGGACTGGGAGCAGAAGCCAGGATTAATGTACCTTCTACGTTGGGTACCAACTGGAAATGGAGAATGCTTCCAGATGCATTCAGTGATGAACTCGCAGAACGTATTAGAAAAATGACGAAGCTGTATGGAAGACTTTAGAAGATTTTCGTACAGATGTAATTGAGGTAGAACATGGCTGAAATTACCATAAAAGATATTGCGAAACAATGCGGTGTCGGGGTGAGTACGGTTTCCAGAGCACTTAACAATCACCCGGATATCAATCCGGAAACAAGAAAAATGATTATGGATGTAATCGAAGAAACAGGTTATATTCCAAACAACAGTGCCAGAAATCTGAAAAGAACAGATGCAAAGTGTATTGCACTACTGGTAAAAGGTATTACGAACCCCTTTTTCAGCAATATGATACAGATAATAGAAGAAGAAACCCAGAAGCATAAGTATGCCCTGGTGCTTCGCCACGTAGAAGCACACGAGGATGAAGTGGATGTAGCATTAGAACTGATAAAAGAAAAAAGACTTCGCGGCATTATTTTTCTGGGTGGCAGTTTTCGACATTCGGAAGAAAAACTTTCTAAAATGTCGGTTCCTTTTGTATTTAGCGCCATTGGCATGAGTATGCTGGAAGATACCAGTAAGATAAAATATTCTAACATCGCGGTGGACGACAAAGTAGAAAGTAAGAAAATGACAGATTATCTTCTGGAACTGGGACATCGTGATATTGCAATAATTGCTGAAAATCCCAAAGAGCCATTAGGACAGCTCCGTCTGGAAGGTTATGAGCAGGCATTTGCAGAGCATAATCTTAAAATAAATCCTAAAATGCTCTGTTATGTGGAAGAGGATACGGAGCCATATTCTATGAGAAATGGGTATGTGGCAACGAAAAAATTGCTGGAATCTGGTGAAAAGGTGACCGCTGTTTATGCCACATCCGATTCCCTTGCAATTGGTGCGAGCAGGGCAATTTTAGAAGCGGGCAAGAAAATTCCAGAGGATATTTCCGTAGCCGGTTACGATGGTATTTCTCTCAGTGAATACTAT
>CAYVUF010000251.1:0-3606 GCA_964454605.1 uncultured Bacteroides sp. | reverse complement strand
TATCCCCAGACATGACCCCCTATGGCAAGCCACACTACTGCCATTCCCACAAGCAGACTGCCTGCAAGAATCAGCCACTCATAACATAAGTGCAATTTTTTCAGCAAAAGCCGCATCAGCAGATTCATGATTTCAACTACAAACAAAACCGGAACAAACCATGCCGCATAATTATACAGAAACTGATAGCCGCTGATAAACGGTTCCAGCAACAAGTTCCACAAACTAAATTCTCCGCCCAGACCAAAACCTGCCAGATGCAGCAGCCATGTCACAATCCCATAGATAACGTTCCAGATAAAATAAGGAATCAGAAGCCTCTTTCCTTTCCTTTTGCAATAGGCAAGGGGATGCTCTTCCTCTTCATCTTTATAAAAATAACCGGAAATAAACAGAAACAGCGGAACATGAAAAGAATAATAAGGAAACAATTCGCCTATCGTAAGCAGATTATAACCGGCATGCCCTGCTACAATCATGATTATGGCAATGCCCGACAGAATACAAAACGTCATATTATATTGTTCTTTGTTCTCCTTCACCTTTGGCACCATTTTCATCCTCATTTCTGACTATCATCCTGTTTTGGACATTATAGCATAATCTGTCAAATAATGTTATGATAAGAAGAACAAAAAACAATCAGGAGTTATTTTTTATGAAAAAAATCAATTTGCGAAACTTTCTGTGTTTTCTCTGCCTTATCATCCTCGCTGCAGTTTTCCTGATAGGGATGATTCGTGTTTGCCGACATGATAAAGCAGTCCTTAAGCCAGTGGAAGAATATCTGCGCGCTTCCGAATTAGTGGATGAAGCTGCACTTGCCGCAGCTTCCCAGGAGAAAACTCCCCTGAATCCCTATTCGGATTTAAGTGTGCCTACCTATCTTACCAAAATAGGGAATACCTATTTTCTGGTAGACTGTTATCACGACCAGGTCATCTATCATGATAATTTAAGCGACCCGCTTTCCCAGTGGCAGGTCATGACAAAGGATATCAACAAGGGGCACACCATTGCCAGTGACGGAACCGTCTATTTGATTGATGATACGGAAAACCACCGCATTCTGGTTTTTGAGAAAAAAGAAGACCGTTTTCTCCACACACAAACTTTTTCCGATATTGGAAACCGCCCGCACTATGTTATTTATGATGACAAAACAGACACGTTCTATGCATGGAGTTCTATGAGCGGTGAAATGTATCTTTTCCGTCGTAACCCAGAGGATACCCGGATGTATCTGACCGAAATACGAAGTATTGAGAGCCTGAACAATGTCTATGTACGTTCTTTTACTATTATAGATGAAGAGATTTACTTTGTATCCGGCAGTTCTTCCATTCTGCGTGCGGATTTGGAAACTTTTGAAGTTCTTGATACCTATCCCGTTCCATCTTCCATGGCAGGCATGATTCAATTAACCAAAATACAGGATTATTACTACCTCACCATTTCCACTGATATCACCGGGAATCAGGACTATGCTACCATGGTGCGCACCAAAGATTTGTCCTCCTTAAACAGTGGTGGCTATGAAGATATTTACAGCCTTTTTATTGGTGGCGGAACTCCCTACTACATAACTGCTTTTGAGGATGCTTACTATCTGACTGAGCATCGGCTTCCCGGCCACTCTGTATGGCGTTTTCAAGTGACAGATAACGAAATAACCAATGTGGAGAGCATTTACTAGGTTCTCCACACTGGCCTCTTATACTTACAACATTGACTTACTCGATGATAAACGCTTCCGATATCTTTTTCATGCCTTGCGCCGTTGCTAAATTTCTTGCAGCTTCTTCACTAACTGCTTCCACAACATGACTTAAGTCTACCACATTTTCTGTGGACATACTGATTCCCTGCGCCCGTTCATCAATAGAGCAGGATATGTCTTTCATACTTTGGGCAACTTGTACCATCTCATGACTCAAATGACCAACCTGCGTTGAGATACTACTCATCATATCGCTAACCTCATCTGCATCCTGATTATAACGTTCCGCAAGCATCTCGAACCCTTTATAATCTTCAAAAATATCCTTATGTACAAACTGAATCATATTTTCTGCTTTGTCAGACAATTCCATAACTGCACAAATCACCTGCTCATTTAACGTCTGAATCGCATTGGCATTCTCTTTACTGTCATCTGCCAGTTTTCTGATTTCTTCCGCTACAACAGAAAAACCTTTGCCGGCTTCTCCTGCTCTTGCCGCCTCAATTGCTGCATTCAATGCTAATAAATTAGTCTGATTTGCAATATTCAATATGGCATCTGTAAACTCACCTATTTTAATTACGCTTTTGCTTTCTTCAATGCTCTGCTGTAAAGAAATTTGCATTTCTTCCGCCATACAAACAGTTTTTGTCTGTCCATCCAAAGTTCTTTTTCCTATATATTCTGCTCGTTCTTTAATATCGTCTGCAAATTCGATTCCTTTTCTTACTTCTTCCGCAATGGTCTTGGTATTCCCATCTGCTTCATTGGTTTTTTGCAGAATCTGATTTGCCACAGAAGCAACCTCCTGTGTTCCAGCTGAAATTTCTTCCATAGCCGCCGAAATATTGAGCAATTTGCTATTGGCTTCTTCAATCCGTTCTCCAATAATGCCCGCAGAGCTTTGTACCGCATCAGCATTTTGCTGAATTTGGCAGACAATCCATCGAAATGTTCTAAATAATTTATTTTCATTCTCCATTAACTATCCAATTTCATCCTGAAAACCTTTGGGAAAAGTGTCTGTCAAATTACCATGTCCATCTTCAATATCTGCAGCAGTTTTCTTGATCTTTTTACTCGCCATATTAATTGGCCTGATAATCATAATATAAATAACTACAAGAATTACAATAATGGCAACCGTAAATGAAGCAATGATTTCTACAAGCAATTGATACACTCGTTCTGCGGCTGCATCTACTTTTTCTGCCGCTTCTATTACCGCTTCCTCAATTGCCGCATCTAATTGATTGCATATTAACGATTACATTATTTTTCATTCTGGTAACGACTTTGAAATAAAATTGCCCAAAAATTTCACTATACACCAGAGTATACTTCCAAGCTAATTAAAGAAACTACGGGAATGAATTTTAAGCAGATTTTGCAGACAGTCAGAATTGATCGTGCAGAATTTCTACTATTAGATACTTCACTCACAGTTACCAATATCGGTATTGAAGTGGGATATGATACGACGGAACATTTTATCCGAACCTTTAAGAAACTAAAAGGAATGACTCCAAGCACCTATCGTAATGAATACAGCAGCACAAAGGCAACCGGATTATAACACTTTTCCTTTTTTACCTTCTCTAACTTAGACAGTTTTTTCCCCTTTTAAATATCTCCTTGCTGCTGCTTCGCTGATACGCAATTTATTCTGAAGCTGTTTTAGGATTTTATCATCAGCAAGCTGAAATTCCCTGCCCATAGCAATAATGCCATTGGCACCATGAGATAAGTCTTCACGTTGTCCATCCTGCCGACCTTTATCCCAACCTTCACGTTGTCCATCTTTCCAACCTTTATCCCAGCCAGCCTCATGCTCATACAGGTACAGTCCCATATCTAATATAAAGGCAATATCGTTTTTCATG
>CAYVUF010000250.1:0-3633 GCA_964454605.1 uncultured Bacteroides sp. | reverse complement strand
AGTCTAACTTAGTCACTTCATCATCTTCCAATCTTTGTGCGGTCATAGTCGCGTTTTTAATTTCCAACGCTTTGCAAATATCCATTAAACAAAACATCGGTTCGCCATCTTTTGTGATAGTTCGGATTTCACCAAACTCCGATGAATTAAAAATCTGTAATTCGTTGTTCATTCATACTCCTTTCCAATTTCTTTTATACAATCAGAAATTCAGTTTAATTGGATTTGTCTGGCACAAAAATAAAATCCATAGGGATGCCAGATAATCGACTCATCTCCCTAAGAATAGACAAGCTAGGTTCTGTATTGCCTTTTTCCCAATTAACGACAGTTGCATTGGAAACTCCCAACAATTCAGCCCATTCTTTTTGAGTTTTCTTGGCATTTACTCTAACTGCTTCTAATGATATTCTTGGCATTTGCTCAGCTCCTTTCATTTTTATGCTATTATAATAATTCAATCTAAATGGATTGTCAACATCAAAATTCAAATATATTGAATTTAATGTTGAATTTTTTTGTTATATAGTTTATAATTGCAATCAAGAAGGAGGAAAATAAAAATGACAGATGATGAGCAGAAACGTATATTTGCAAAGAACTTGAACAAATATATGATTCTCAACAAAAAACAACAGATTGATGTTGCTAAAGATTTAGGCATCAATCCGACTACATTAAATATGTGGTGTAAAGGCAACTCAATGCCGAATGTTGGAAAAATCCAGAAACTTGCAGATTATTTTAGAATTGGAAAGTCAGATTTGACCGATGAAAAAGGCGAAAAAGACATTGATCTAGAATATACCGATATAACAATGAATATCGGTCTTTCAGATGAGAGATTTAAAAAAATAATTATCGAGTACAGCAAACTGCCAACGAACAAGAAAGATTTGTTGTGTGATTTTTTCGAAAATTTTGTTTTTTGAGAAAGTGCAGGGATTACTTCCCTGCCTTTTCTTCGTTATACCCACTTTTCGTAAAACCATAGATAAGCTTCAATATTTTCGAATCATCAATTTTCTTCACCATCTCAATAATCTGTTCCCTGTAAAAATCTTTTTCATTCATAAGCCCACATCCTTCAAGAAATATTTGTACGAAATTCCTTACAAACAGTATAGAACATTTGTTCTGTTTTTGCAATATTTTTGTTTTCTTTTTAAGTATTTTTCGAGATATTCATTCTTGACTATAGTTTCTCGCTTTGCTAAAATGTGTGCGATAATTTTATAAGGAGAGGACGGAATTTGCGGAAAACGCCCTCTCCCAACCAGAACTTGATACTCCTTTTGGAGTGTCTTAACTATACAACAATTTTACGAAGGATAAAATATGAGAAATCGGAAGAATTTAGAAGAAAACGATGATTATCTAGTTAAGAATAGTGTCGATTTATCGGATACTTTTCGACAAAACATATGGAGATATGCAGAAAGCAAAGATATGACTATTGTGGATATTGCGAACGAATCGGGAATACCGATTAACACGATAAATAGTTTCCTTCATAAGGTTTCCAACGACATGAAGGTATCCAATGTCGCAAAAATCGCAAAGACATTAAATGTAAGTATTGATGAACTTGTCGGTGCGGATACTATGCATGAATTAACCAAAGAAAGTCTTGCTGTAACCCGTACATTGCCCGAAAACGACTTGTATTTAGTTCGGTGGTTCATTCGTTACCTTGATGCATTAAACAAGAAAACTGAGCCAAATAAGCGGTATATATCAGCTATTATTCCAACATTGACAAATAATGGGGATTTCAAAATAAGCTCTAATTATGAGAAGATAGAAATAACAGATTTGAAAGAGCCTTTAAGAAGTAAAATTTTCGTGGGATGCAAAATTACCAGTGATTACTATATGCCACATTACATTCCAGGGGACGTGATTCTGATTGCCAATGATCGTCCGCCAAAGCCAAACGAAAATGTGATTGTTCGCACCGGAAAATACCTTTTTATTGTAAAACGTAAAATCGAGAATGATGTAGCCAAATATTATTCTATCAGAGACGGCAAATATCGCATTGATGAATCAGAAGTCGATGAACTAATCGGATATATTGCATGTAAAAAGTCCATAAAATAAAAAAAGCCGGGATTGCTCCCGGCTCATTTTGACTAAATATGAATTAATAAACCATTTTACATTTTCTTTAAGTATTTTGCAGATGCAAATCCAAAGTACTTTCCTGCAATGCGGATGTAGTACCATTCTGCCCCTTTTGAATCCTTAACAGAATCGCACACATCTACAAGATTCCCCTTTTTCAGGGTCGGATAACTTTTTAGCTTTGCATTTTCAGTACCAGCCCATGTGCGGACATTCAGTTCTGTAGCCGTAACTTTTCCAACCCATTTCGGAGTCTTGGATAAAGTACCAGATGTGCCACTTGTTGTAGGCTTATTTCCGGAAGTATTGACAAGACCAGAAAAATTAATCCCTTTTCCGGTAAATCTCAATCTGTGTGTCCATCCATGACTATACAGATACCATGCCTGAGTTCTGATTTCATTGCCACTATTATCCTTTGTATCGCTAGTACCTTCTGAAGACCTAGCGTGCACAATGTTATTTCCATCAATCGCAAGTGCGGTATGATATGTCTTATTTAACTCAATGTCACCTTTTTTCATCTTCGCATGAGCTGTCTGATTTGTTGCTACTACTTCGAACCCACAATTCAACATCTTTAGCATGTTACCTGTGTAACTACAATTTTCTTTCAAGTATCTCGCTTGTTGAGTCAAACCATTTTTCAAAAATGCATAGTAGAATGCGGTGCATACAAGTGAGCTGCAATCAAACGATTTAGGATTGTCAATATTGTATAAGCTGCGAATCTTCTGACTATAGCCATGAGTATTATCATTTGCAATATTTACCGCAAATTCAACTGCATCATTGATAATTTGCTGAATAATCTGTTTTTCTGTCTTTGCCACAACATCGTCTCCTTTTGCATCATATTTTGTAAGGTTATACTGTTCAATTAATTCCATGTTATTCCGAACATATGCTGAACTAGTTGCGTACCCATCAGCTTTGATCGTTTCAAGATATGTCTTAGGGTCTGTGATTCCACACAAGTTTTTATATCTAGCAAGCTGAATAAATTCAAAATATCCCTTTATACCATCTTCCATAGAGTCATAGACACGGAAATTATCTTTAATTGTAGTCATAGTGCCTGCTTTGTATTCCTCTTGCGTACTCATATTCACACTTTTGCCCGTCCACTTTGTTCCACATTTCAAGCCAAAATAATTATGATATTGTGCGGAAAGTTTTGATTTTCCCCATCCAGATTCAAGAACTGCTTGTGCAATAATCGGGCTATGAACTTTAATTTCATATAAAGGTGCATATTGTGCCACGTATTTTGCTATACGCTCAATAAAATCTTGTTTTTCCATGCAATCACGTCCTTTACATCTCATTCTGTACTTTTTCTCGCCATCTCTCAGGTACATCGTCTATCGTGATTTTCCCTAATTTGATTTGCAATACATAAAATTTAACCATTTGCAATCACCTCTGCTAATTCAAATACAGCCGCCTCTAATGCCTCAATACGCTCCCCTTCTGTTGGTTCTGCAACTTCCGGTGCTGTTGGGT
>CAYVUF010000249.1:0-3633 GCA_964454605.1 uncultured Bacteroides sp. | reverse complement strand
AGCATTATCATACTACATGAAATTTGGTTTGTCAACAAAAAAATTATTTTTTTACTTATCTTTTTTACTTATTTTCTTATTCTAACTTATCTGCATATTTTACCCGATAAATTCTCCGCAGCGACTCATTGATTCTTTCCTCAGAAATCTTTCCATCCTGCACCGCTGCCAGAAGTGCATGATAGGCTGCTTCAAAGTCCTCCGGCATAAGAAGGATATCAGCACCTGCTTCTATTGCCATCACTGCTGCTTCTTCCGAAGTATAGTATTCTGTAACAGCACTCATATCCAACGCATCTGTAATAACAATGCCATCATAACCTAATTCACCGCGTAAAACATTGGTAATCACTGCCTCTGAGAGAGAACTCGGAAGTCCCTCTGTATCAATCGCAGTTGCTACCGCATGGCTTACCATAATACAATCTACACCTGCTTCAATCCCTTTTTCAAAAGGAAGAAAATCGGAGCTTCTCATTTCATCTAATGATTTGGTAATCTCTACTCTGCCCTCATGCGTATCTTCCGTAGTAGAACCAAGACCCGGAAAATGCTTCATACATGCACTGATTCCAGTACCTTCCAGACCCTCAATGATATTCCCTGTCATGTCTGCAACCACTGCTGCATCTGTTCCAAAAGAACGGTTCCCTAAAACAGCACTGTCCCCAGGTGCAGCATCTGCTACCGGTGCAAAATCAAGATTAAAACCAAGTTCACTTAAATAAGACCCAATCGTCACTCCAGCTTCATACGCTGCTGTTGCATCACCGGTTGCGCCAATAGCCGCCATATCATCCACCTGTATCACTTCTATGCTGCTGTTTGCAACGCGGCTTACTTCTCCGCCTTCTTCATCCACTGCCAGAAAAATCGGATACTTGCTCTTCGGTGTGGTATTGCTCAACATTTCTGTAAGCTGTTCTTTGTCCTTGATATTTTTATCAAAATAAATAAAACCGCCTACCGCATATTCATTCAATGCCTTCTGTGTTCCTTCCCCCGCCTGTGTAACCGTTCCTACACCAGTCAAGGTTTCCGGTGTTACCATAAACAAGCCTGCCACCTTGTCTTCCAGAGGCATTTCTGAAATACAGCTATTCACAATCTCTTCCAATTGTTCATCATGAGTTGCTTCTTCGATTGCAGGTGGAGCTTCAATCACCAAATTCTCCTGCTCCTGTTCCTGCTGTTGCAGCATCTCAGCCTGTTCCTGCTCTAAACGCTTTTCTTTCAAAGAACTAGAAATCCGATGCCCCACAAAAATTCCTGTGCCCACTAAGATTGCAACGAAAACGCCTACCACACTATACGCAATAATCTGATTTCGGACTCTTCTTCTATGACGATATGCACGCCTATCTTCTTCCTCATCCTCTTCCAGTTCTTCTTCTATTTCTTCCTCGTCGTCTTCGTCTTCATCCTCGTCTTCTTCATCCTCGTCGTCCTGGTCGTCTTCATCTTCGTCTTCGTCGTCTACTTCGTCTTCGTCGTCTACTTCATCATCCTCATCTTCGTCTTCTATTTCATCTTCTTCGTCTTCTTCCTCTTCTACTTCATCCTCGTCTTCGTCTTCCAATTCATCATCATCAAATTCTTCATCTGCAAAAAAATCTTTTGCACGATTAAATAATTTTCCCATTTGTAACCTCCTGTCCTGCCATGAAATCTTCAGGATTTCTACTATATATAGTATATAATAACCTATGTTCAGCCTTTTTACCACATAATTTTTCCCTTTACCATCCTTTTCCCCATATACCGATATGCGCCTGGTCGAACCAAGCGGGCGTTATTATGTCATAGGAAAACACAATTTCCTATGACACAAAAGAAAATGCCAGGTCACTCTGCTTCACTGTGACCTGACATTCTGATTACTTCCTATTTTTTCTTCATGCGTTCTGTTTTGTTATGCACTTCTCCCATTATTATGTATGATACTATGATGTATGATACGCCTATTATGCACTAATTTTATAATATGCTTGTGCTATGCTGGAATCTGTCCCCCAAGAAAACATCTTACCGTTTGAACTTCTCTCTTGCGCTGCTGGATTCACGAACATAACCAACCAGCTTGTCCGATACTCCCATAACACGTGATGTTGCATCATTGCATTTCTCTACGGTATCATCCAACTTTTTCATACGTTCCATCGTAATCTGTGCACTTTCTGCATTCTGGTCTGCAAATTCCTTCATAGAAACGGTTTCTTCTTCAATCACATCGCTATGCTGTTTCAACTCTGTAATTTCTGAGCTGATACCAGAAATAGCACTGCCGACCTGTCCTATTTCATTATTCAATATAGTAAAGATATCTTTGGTCTGGTCAATCTTCTGATTCTGTACCGCTACCGCTTCTGATACACTTTCCGTAATCTCCACACTAACATTTGCTTTGTCTATCAAATCTGCTACTAACTGGTTAATTCTCTCTGTAGACTCTTTCGACTGGTCTGCCAGTGTCCGAATCTGTTCTGCAACAACAGCGAAACCTTTGCCATGTTCGCCAGCTCTTGCTGCCTCAATGCTTGCATTCAAGGCTAACAGGTTTGTCTGGCCCGATATATTTGCAATAATATCGGTAACTGTCTGTATCTGCTGTGCCGATTCATTCGTGAGTTTTGACTGTTCTCTGACATTTTCAACTTCCTCACCATTCTTCTTACTAATCGATATCAATTCTGACATAATACTGTCAGCAGATGCGTTACATTCCTGCATCTTGCCTGCGCTTGCATTCAAGGCATCTACATTTTCAGAAATCATCGCAATCAGTTCACCAATTGCCTCTATCTTCTCTTTCATATCCGCTGTGTGAGAAGCCTGTGTTACTGTATTATCTGCAATTGTATGTACAGAATCCTGTGTAATATCCAGAGAATCCTCCATATCATGGAAAATTGCACTAAAATCATCAGATACCGCTTTCAACTCCTCAGTTGCGTTCATAATACCACTGATAACATTCGCAAAAGAGCCAATGGTAGTATGTGCAAAACGCATCATCTGTCCAATATCATCATCACGCTCCATCAACTTAGCAGCCTTCTCCTGAATCTTACTTTCATTCTTCTGTCTGACCTCATTGCCCATCACAATAGTAAAGAACTGATTCAACAATGACTTTATCACTACGAATACAAGTCCAAACACAAAAAATGTAATTAGAATAATCAGAACAAGTGCAGTAATCGTACTGAAAACGCCTCGTTTCAGCAACTCCAGAACAATAACCTGACATACCACTACCACACACAGCAATGATACCAAAGGTTTCATTAGCATCCCCCATGCCATTTTTTTGTTTTCCTGTTCCATATCCTACCTCCATATTCGTTCTATTTCCAAGTCCCTGCCATCAAAAATGGTAAGACTTTAAATATAACTTATTCTACCATATTTCTTCTCTGATTTGTATGCAAACCATAAATTTTCACAATTTTTTTTATAAATATTATCAGTCCAACCAGACAAAAGAAAAACTATCGTAAAATAGGCGGATAACATACGAAGCGGGTATCAATCTCTCTGATTAACACCCGCTTCTAAACTATACTATCCAATGGTCCTTACCTCCATTTTCTTCTTTCGTACTCTTTCCATTTTTCTTTTGTATACATATAC
>CAYVUF010000248.1:0-3658 GCA_964454605.1 uncultured Bacteroides sp. | reverse complement strand
TTTCAGAAGAGAACAAGGGAGAAATAGAAGATGTGGATGTGGTTAGTACTTCTGTATGGAGTATTTAAAGGATTACGTGAAATCGTAAAAAAGAAGGCTTTGGAGAAAAACTCTACCATAGAGGTATTGTTTTTGTATACGTTAATTGCTTTTCTTATGGTTCTGCCGGATGCAAAAAATGCGATGGGGATGGAACCAAAGTTTTATTTCTATGTTGCAGTCAAGTCGTTTCTTATTTTTTTGGCATGGATGTTCAGTTTTAAAGCCATTAAAAGGATGCCCATTAGTTTGTATGGTGTTTTGGATTTGTCAAGAGTTTTGTTTGCCACAACATTAGGAGTATTTGTTTTGCAGGAGGTACTGGGAGTGTATCAGGTCATCGGTCTGCTTTTGGTTTCCGCAGGTCTTCTGATGCTGAAATATAAACCTAAGGCATTGGCAAAACAGATGAAAGAGGAAAAGGAGAACATAGAGGTAAAATATGTGGTTATGGCATTTGCCTCCTGTCTGTTAAATGCTTTTTCGGGATTGATGGATAAATTGCTGATGAAAGAGATGAACAGTTCCCAGTTGCAGTTCTGGTATATGCTGTTTCTGGTATTGATGTATCTGGCATTTATTCTGGTAACTAGAACACCTGTGAAGGTGCGAAGCCTGTTGAAAAATTACTGGATATGGATTTTAAGTCTGCTATTTGTGATTGCGGACAGGGCACTTTTTGTTGCCAATGGAATGGAAGGCAGCAGGGTCACAGTGATGACTTTAATTAAGCAGTCAGGATGTATTGTAACCATTCTTGCTGGAAGGTTTATTTTCCATGAAAAGAATACCGGATATAAGTTTATCTGTGCGGCGGTTATTATTGCCGGAATCGTTATGGGAGTCATGTAAAATAGCTTGTTGCTATATTGGCTTTATGGTATACTGAGTGGAGATGAAAGTACCAGAGAAGAAAGGGGAATAACAATGAATCAGGAAATGAGAATCATCAATAGGACGGCTGCCATTTGTCATACCGTTATGGTAGTGGTATTGGTAATTGCCTATGCGTTGGAAGTGCTGGAGGGTTCCAGAACACTTGGCTATTATGGAATTTTTTGTCTTTTAGCAGTTGCTCCGGTTGTAGCAGAATGGATTCTGTATAAAAGCAATCCGGAAACGGATAAAATCAAGCATGCAATAGGTGTGGGATATAGCTCGTTTTATATTTTTGTACTTTTTACCACAGTAAATGATGTGGCATTTACTTATGCAATACCGATGTTTATTGTAGTTACGTTGTTTTCGGATGTAAAATTCTGTGCGCTTGTGGGAGGCGGCTGTTGCGTAGTCAATGTCATACAGGCTGTTTACCATGGAATTACACTTGGATTTGCAGAAGGTGAAATGACAACTTATGAAATTAAGCTGGCACTGGTATTTCTGGTGGCTATTATTGTATGCTTTACAACACGTGTGACAGAGCAGATTAATCATATAAAAATGACTACCATCAATGAGGAAAAGGATACCGTTTCCACTTTGCTGAATAATGTTATGAGTATATCGGGTGAGATGTCAGTGGGTATCCAGAATGTAACAGATCAGATGCAGGAACTGGGTGGTGCTGTTGCAGAAACCAGAAATGCCATGCAGGAAGTATCTTCCGGCACCAATGAATCCGCGGTGGCAATTCAGAACCAGTTGGGACAGACCGAAGAAATTCAGAAGCATATTGAAAAGGTTGCAGAAGTTTCCGAAAGCATCAATGAGAATATGCAGCATGCAAAAGAAGATATTCAGAATGGCAAGCACACACTGGATAATCTGTTAGCGCAGGTGGCATCCTCTGAACATGCAGGTCAGGAGGTTGTAACCGATATCAGTGCATTAGAAGAATATATGAAGAACATGCAATCCATCATTGAACTGATTACCAGTGTGGCAAGCCAGACCAGCTTACTGGCTTTGAATGCAAGTATTGAGGCAGCCCGGGCAGGAGAAGCAGGAAGAGGTTTTGCGGTTGTTGCCACAGAGATTTCCAATCTGGCAAACCAGACTCAGAGTGCAACGGTCAATATTACAGAAGTCATTCATAATGTGATGGAGAAGCTGTCAGTAGCAGTTAGTGCAGTAGAAGAACTTATGGATAATAATACCAAACAGAACGAGTCCGTAGCAGTAGTGGCAGACAGTTTTGAAAAAATAGCAGAAAGTACACAAAATGCAGACAAACAGGGACATGTGCTAGGAGAAGTTATTCATGACCTGGCAGCAGCGAACCATGTGATTGTAGAGAGTGTTCAGACTGTTTCTGCGATTATGCAGCAGGTATCTGCTCATTCAAATGAAACTTACAATGTCAGCGAAAGAAATACAGATATTGTAGAGCAGGTGTCTGTACTGGTAGACAATTTAAATCGACAGGCACAGAGTTTACATAGTAATTAGTGGATTGTGTATAAAAGGAGGAAAAGAAAGATGGGTTTATTTTCAAATCAGTTTTCCAATGTAGTAGAGTGGAATGAAACCAGAGAAGATGTTTTGTTTTATAAATGGCAGAATCAGGAAATTAAGAAGGGCTCCAAGTTAATTATCAGGCCGGGACAGGATGCTATCTTTTTGTATAATGGTGCAGTTGAAGGAATTTTTGAGGAGGAAGGCAGTTATGATATTGAATCAGATATCATTCCTTTCTTAACGACTTTAAAAAGTTTTAAATTTGGTTTTAACACACCGCTTCGTGCAGAGGTGCTTTTCATTAACACAAAAGAATTGTTGGTGAAATGGGGGACCAAGAATGCGATTAACCTTCCGGCAGCAGGTTTGCCAGGCGGTATGCCGATTCGAGCC
The DNA here is from genome assembly GCA_964454605.1 of uncultured Bacteroides sp. Classification (GTDB taxonomy): domain Bacteria; phylum Bacillota; class Clostridia; order Lachnospirales; family Lachnospiraceae; genus UBA3282. The sequence goes on along the minus strand of CAYVUF010000248.1, from coordinate 826 downwards.
TTCGGTACATTCAACTGCAAAATTGTGGAGCATGATATTGTGATTGATAAACTGGCAGGCATTCGCCAGATGTATACCGTAGAGGATGTAAAAGAACGTATTATTGCAAGCCTTGACCAGCTTCTTATGAGCTGGATTAGCAAAGAAGGAAGAGATATGTTCAATTTACAGGCAGATGCCAGAAACATCGCAAAGGGCATTGAAGCTGATTTGGATGCCGATATGCGTAAACTGGGCATTGGCATTACCGATTTTACCATAGAAAGTTTCTCTTATCCGGAAGAAATCAAGAAGATGCAGGAAAAAGCTGCTGCACAGTCTATGGTGGGAGATATGAACAAATATACCCAGATGGCAGCAGCAGACAGTATGGGTAAGGGCAATGGAAGCAATCTGGCAGCCGATATGGTAAGTATGCAGATGGGAATGGCACTGGGACAGCAGATGATGAACCAGATGAATGGTGCACAGAATATGGGAGCAGGCATGCCTCAGATGGGCATGATGCAGAATAGCCATGGCAACGGAGCAGGTGGCGCAGGTCCGAAATTCTGTCCAAATTGCGGCACACCGGCTACGGGCACAAAATTCTGCGGTAATTGCGGAAATCAGTTATTTTAAATGAGAGAGAATTAAGTTACATGAGCATTTACGATACATTAAATGAACAACAGAAAAAAGCGGTTTTTACAACAAACGGACCGGTGCTTGTACTGGCAGGTGCAGGTTCCGGCAAAACCAGGGCACTGACCCACCGAATTGCATATCTTATGGAAGAGGAGGGCGTTGCACCCTATAACATTATGGCAATTACCTTCACCAATAA
>CAYVUF010000247.1:0-3740 GCA_964454605.1 uncultured Bacteroides sp. | reverse complement strand
TAGTAATACTATTTTGCGAAAATGAAAAGAGAATATGTATAAAAAAAATATTAAAATTTTAAAAGTAGTTTCCCTCAAATCGTTGAAACCACCCTCTTTTTGTGCTATATTTAAGTTCGACTCATAAAGTCAATATGTGATAAAACAGCAGACAAAAACAAGCACTCTATACACAGAAATAAGGATAAAAAATGAACGAAAAATTTTTTGATTTAAAGAAAGACAAGCAAGACAGAATGATAAATGCCGCTTTGAAGATTTTCGCTTTAAACGGTTATAAACATGCCAGTACCGACGATATTGTCAGCGAAGCTGGAATCAGCAAAGGCTTGCTGTTCCACTATTTTGGCAGCAAATTGGGCTTGTATACTTTTCTATATGATTACAGTGTGAGATTTATGAAATTAGAATTGACTACCGGAGTCTTAGCGAAAACAGACTATTTTGAAATTCGGAAACAGATTGAATTTGCCAAAATGCAGGTTTTAAAAAATTATCCTTATATGCAGCAGTTCTTAAATCGTTCCAAAGCAGAAAATGTAAGTGAGGCACTGTTAGCTACGGAAATGCCTCGTTTGGAAATGTCACAGCTTTATGCTTCCCTCATGGAGCAGGTTGAGCATTCTCTCTTTATGGAGAACGTTGATTTTGCAAAACTGGATGCCATGTTAGAATACACGTTGAACGGATTAATGAACGAAAGATTTCAGGATGCTTCCTTTCAACCAGAAATGTTATACGAAGAAACCGTCGGTTATCTTACCATGATGAAGCAATTGACCTATCGTAAATTTTCATAACAAAATAAAATCTGGATAAGAGCGAAAAACTTACGCTTTTATCCAGATTTTTTGTAATAATGTCAAACCTTCCACAATTTCTTTCTGTGACAGGGAAGCATACCCTAAAATCATGGTTGCTCCTCTTTGTGCAGCGATTCCCATTTTCTCTTCTGCTTCCCTAGCAGCTAGTCCATCCTTGTCCAGATAAGCTTCCTTCATCTGGTATACTTTCACTCCTGCAGCATACGCACTTTCCCACAGTTCCTGCTCACTTCTTCCATTCTTATCGGTTAACAGAATATGCAGTCCGGCATCCTCGCCTGATAGAATAAAATCCTTCTCAAAAGCCTTGAGCTCATTCAGCATCAATTCATGTTTTCCACGATAATGCTTGCGCATTTTATTCAAATAACGTTCAAAATAACCATCCTTGATAAATTCGTTCAAGATTGTCTGATCGATACGGGATACGGTGGAAGAATAGCAAGCACAATTCTGATGATATCTTTCCAATAACCGCTCGGGCAGAACCATATAACTGATACGGATTGCCGGTGCAATTGCTTTGGAAAAAGTTCCAATATAAACTACTTTTCCGTATTTATCGGATGCCTGCAAAGATGGAATCGGCTTACCCCGGTAACGAAACTCACTATCATAATCGTCTTCAATAATATATCGGTCTTCTTCCTCGGATGCCCATTTCAGCAGTTCCATTCTCCTGCCAATCGGCATCACAATCCCGGTAGGATACTGGTGCGCCGGCATCACATACGCTATCTGTGCTTTGCTTTCCTTTAATTTCTCCATCTGTATTCCGCTTTCGTCCATAGGCAATAAGGCAATGGGATAAGCAAAAGATTGAAAAATCCGGTAAGCTCTTTTATAAGACGGATTTTCCATGGCAACCGGTACATGCCGCCCTAATATTTTTTCAAGCAAAAGAAGCAGGTAATCATTTCCTGCTCCTATAATAATCTGTTCCGGCTTACAATTAACCCCTCTGGAAGCATGGAGATAACGCCCTATGGTTGTGCGCAACTCCAAATCCCCCTGTGGCTCACCTAATGCAAACATACTGCTTTTTGCATCTACCAGAATATTCTTTGTTATTTTTTTCCATGTTGCATACGGAAAAAGGGACATATCTATCTTATTCGGCGAAAAATCATAGCGAAAAGATTGCTGGCTGTCCACGTTTTGCTTCTGCTCAGGAGAATCTCCTGTTTTAGCCTGAATATCATACAATTCTTCTATGGCACAAACAAAATATCCCTTCTGTGGTCTTGCTTCCAGATATCCTTCTGAAACAAGCTGTCCATATGCCATATCCACTGTTGTGCGGGAAACCTGCAAATATTCTGCCAGATATCTGGAAGATGGCAGTTTCTCATTCTGCAGCAGATTTCCTGCTCTGATTTCATCCCGGACAAACTCATATATCTGCTCATACAGGCATTTATCGCTTTCCGGATTCAGTTGGATATGGATAGGTAATTCTTTCATTTATTTCTTAGCTGCGTTTCTTTCTTTAATTCTCTTAACAATCATTTCTTTAATCATTCTTGCTTTTTCTTTCATACGCGGGCTGGCTGTTGGTGATGTCAGAATACCTGCTATCAGTCTGCTTGCCACATCATACTGTTCAAAGCGCATCGCAATTACAGAAATCAGATAATCCACTGTGGGTTCATCCATACCACACATTGGGAAACTTTCTGTCTGTCTTGCAGCCAGGAAACCTTCCAGTGCATTGTGAAGAAATTCATTTTCTTCTGCATCCACCTGTTTTTTCTGTTCTGCATAATCTGGTGCTTCGGTATCCAGATGCTCGCCTTTTCCTCGTAAAAGCCATGCTGTTTTCAAGCAAATGTATGCTTTCTCACTTGGCTTAGCCTGTTTTACAATTGCATTTGCCAAAGTCAGTTTATAACGTTCTAACGCATCATCATAGGTATAAGTTTCCTTTTCTGCCTGCGGTTTAAAAGATGCTGAAATCGCCTTCTGAATATTTTTCGCCTGAGGAGAAGTAACAAATTTAAAAAATCTGCTAAGGGATGCATAGCCACAATGCGGGCACATGATAATATCATATTTTAATAAATCTACCTGGTCGTATTTTGGACGTAAATCCAAATCAGTACCTAACAGCTTAACTTTACCAATCTTAACCGTTCTGGCTTTAAAATCCTTATCACAAATAGGACAGGTAAAAGATTTGTCAAACAGGTAATCCTGTTCCTGCATAACCGGCGCTTCTTTTCCTTCTCCATTTTCGCCTGCCTTTTTGGGTGCTTCATATAAATCCATACTTTCCAGATTGCTCAGACCAAACTGTTCCAATCCTGACAATAATCCAGCCATTTTTATCCTCCACTCTTTTTCGTCCTAAATTCATTTCCTACATCAAATCTTCACGATTGCTTATTTATTTCCTTTTGGTAAAACATAAGAGCTTTTCAGTGATACAATGCGGTTAAATACCAATGCATCCGGTTTGGAATCTTTGCAGTCTACACAGAAAAATCCCTGTCTTACAAACTGAAAACTATCGTATGCTTTTGCATCTGCTACTGACGGTTCAATATAACATTCTTTCAATACCGTTAAGGAATCCGGATTCAGATTAAGACTTCCGTCTTCATTGTAAACACCTTTTTCCTCATCAATAATATTCTCATACAGTCTGACTTCTGCCTTCACCGCTTTGGATGCTGGAACCCAGTGAATGGTTCCCTTCACCTTACGTCCATCCGGACTGTTGCCGCCTTTGGATGCCGGGTCATAGGTACAGTGTACAACGGTCACATTTCCTGCTTCATCTTTCTCATAACTGGTACAAGTTACAAAATATGCATGCATCAGACGAACTTCATTTCCCGGAAACAGTCTGAAATATTTACGTGGTGGTTCTTCCATAAAGTCTTCTCTGTCGATATAAAGTTCTCTCTCAAATGG
>CAYVUF010000246.1:0-3745 GCA_964454605.1 uncultured Bacteroides sp. | reverse complement strand
ACTGGGTAGAAGCGATATCAATAATTCTTTCTCTTGCTCTGTCAGGAATCAGATGTACGAAACCGAGTAAGTCCTGACAGGAATCACGAAAGCCCATACCACGTCCGATTCCAGATTCATAATAAGAAGCGGAACGGGACATATTGAAGGTTACCATACACTGGTACTGATTCCAGATATTAACCATACGGTCAACCTTATCATTAGAGGACTTAATCGTATATTTGGATAAAAGATTCTGCCAGTATTCGTTTAAGATGGCGAATGCCTTATCCACATCTTCATCTGTTTTATAGCGGTCAAGCATTGCATAAGCACGTTTTTTGTTGATAACACCGTAAGATTCCCATTTTTCATCTTCTGGATTCTCAATGTAACCAAGTACAAATACGAAAGATTTCGTTTCGCCCGGATCCAGAGTCATGTTGAGCTGGTGGGAAGCAATTGGCTGCCAGCCGCTTGCCATGGAGTTTGTACATTTGCCATTCTCCACTGCTTCTGGTTCGTATGCACCGCGGTATGCGCCTAAGAATGCATCACGAATGGTATCGAAACCATCGATTTTCGCATTGACAGAGTAAATGGCATAATGATTACGACGTTCTCTGTACTCTGTTCTATGGAAAATAGTGGAATCCACTACCTCTACTTCACCAGTGCTGTAATTTCTCTGGAAGTTTCTGCTGTCATCATCTGCATTCCACAAACACCATTCTACATAAGAAAAGACAGAAAGAGTTTTTGCGGAAGAAGAGTTATTGGTAATTTTTAACTGGCTTACCTCACAAGTATCATTCATAGGAACAAAGGTGAGTACGGAAGCCTGTACGTCATTTTTAGAAGAAGTAAAGCGGCTGTAACCGATACCATGACGACATTCGTAGGAATCAAGTTCCGTCTTAGTCGGCTGCCATCCAGGATTCCAGATAGTGTCGCCATCCTTAATATAGAAGTATTTACCATTGATATCTGCTGGTACATCATTGTAACGATAACGTGTCAGTCTTAATAATTTTGCATCCTTATAAAAGGAATAACCGCCGCAGGTGTTGGAAATCAGGCTGAAAAAATCGTTGCAGCCAAGATAGTTAATCCAAGGAAGCGGAGTTTTAGGGGTGGTAATCACGTATTCGCGATTTTTGTCGTCGAAATAACCAAATTTCATAGCTTCTTCTCCTTATATTATTTATTATGTATCGTTTTTGCCAAGAAAACGATTAAGTTACTGGTATAATCCGAATTATACATAAAAGATAGTAACATTGCAACTATAATTTTGTGCGATTTTTATTAAAGAATCGAAATGGACTCTTCTGTTTAAGGTTAGAAAAAGTAAAAAAACTTAAAAATATGTAGGAATTAAGTAAAATTTAAGTGAAAATGTGTGAGTTGTAAGAAAAGCTAAAATACTTTAAGTAAAAATTAAGTGTTCAATAGAATTGAATTGGTGATAATTGCAAAAATGACCCAATAAAATCTGTGAAAGATTAACAAAAGTATAAAAAGTGCATAAAAAATATCAAAAAAGTGTTGCAAAAGTGATTGAACTGTTATACTATAAAGACACGAAAACGATTAAGTAAGTTTTCAAGAGAAACACTCATCTCTATGATGTTTGGGTGACACAATTACATATACCGAACTTCTGAAACGGAGAGGAGTACATAACATGGTATCGATGAAAGACATTTCAGTAGCCTGCGGCGTATCTATAGCAACAGTCAGCAAGGCGCTGAATAATCACAACGACATAGGCGAAGAAACGAAAGTGCACATCAGACAGGTTGCTAAGGAAATGGGGTATACTCCCAATGCAGCAGCCAAGGCGATAAAGACAAACCGTACTTATAATATAGGAGTTGTTCTGGCGCACGAAGATCAAAGTGGTCTGACACATGACTTTTTCGCCTGTGTTCTGGATAGCTTCAAGAATACAGCAGAACAAAAAGGGTATGATATTACTTTTATCAACAACTGCAAGCATGGAGCAAGACATATGTCTTTCCTGGAACACAGCCGGTATCGTGGATTTGACGGAGTGGCAATGATATGTGCCGATTTCTACGATCCAGAGCTTGAAGAACTGGTGAGAAGTGGCATTCCGGTGGTTACAGTAGACCATGTATTTCATGGTAAGATGTCTGTCAATTCTGATAATGTGAAAGGTATGAATGACCTTCTTACATATATATATGAACAGGGACATCGCAGAATCGCTTATATCCATGGAGCAGATTCTTCTGTAACAAGAAGTCGTCTGGCTAGCTTCTATCATACCGCAGAGGAACTTGGACTTAAGATTCCGGATGAATATGTGTTGGAAGCGGCATATCGAGATACCAAACAGGCATACAGACAGACAGAGAAGCTGTTGGATTTGGAAACACCGCCTACCTGTATCTGTTACCCGGATGATTTTTCAGCCTTTGGTGGCATGAATGCCATCAATGAAAGAGGACTTTCTATTCCGGATGATATTTCCATTGCTGGATACGATGGCATCAGGATAGGAAGACATTTGGAACCTCAGTTGACGACAATCAGACAGGATACTGCCAAAGTTGGAAAGCTGGCGGCAGAGAAGTTAATCAGTCTGATAGAAAGACCGAAAAGTACTATTATTGAACAATTGGTCGTTGAGGGAACGGTTTTTCATGGTAAATCCGTTAAGAGTATTTCAGGTATTTCCGGAAAGTGATATTTCCGTAAATATAATAAAAAGCAAAAAAATTAAAATTATTTAAGGGAGGATTAAGTAATGAAAAAGAAGATGCTTAGTACACTGCTTTCCGTAGCAATGGTATCCAGCTTATTAGTTGGCTGTGGCGGAAGCAACGAAACAACAGGAACAACTGAAACAACAACAGAAGAAACAGCAACAGAAGACACAAGTGCTGCAGAAACAACAGAAGAAGCAGTAGATGTAGCAGCAGATGAAGGAAAAGTTCTGAATATCTACTGTTGGAACGAGGAGTTCAAGAGCCGTTTAACAGACCATTATCCAGGATACACAGAAGTGGATGCTACTACTGGTACAATTGGTGATGTAACAGTTAACTGGAATATTACACCAAATGATGACAATGCTTATCAGAACAATCTGGATGAAACATTATTAAAACAGGCAGATGCAGCAGCAGATGACAAGATCGACTTATTCTTAGTGGAAGCTGATTACGCTTTGAAATATGTTGATACAGATTATACAATGGCAGTAACAGATTTAGGAATCGCAGATGCTGACCTTGCAAATCAGTATCAGTACACAAAAGATATCGTAACAGATTCTAACGGTGTATTAAAAGGTGTTTCATGGCAGGGATGTCCTGGTGCTTTGTTCTACAACAGAGAAGCAGCCAAAGAAATTTTTGGAACAGATGATCCGGCTGAAGTTCAGACATACGTAGCAGACTGGAGTAAATTTACAGAAACAGCTAAAACAGTTGCAGAAGCAGGCTACAAGATGACATCTTCGGTAGCTGATACATACCGTGTATATTCCAACAACGTATCCAGTAAATGGGTAGTTGATGGTAAAATCAATGTTGATGATAATATTATGGCATGGGTTGAAAACTCTAAAGCAATGGTAGATGCTGGCGAAACTAATACACATGAACTTTGGTCTGATGACTGGAGCAAAGGTTTCTATCCAGAAGGAAAAGTATTCTGCTACTTTGGACCTGCTTGGTTAATTAACTTCTCTATGGCAGCTGATGTAGACGGCAGTATTGCTAACCTGGGT
>CAYVUF010000245.1:0-3766 GCA_964454605.1 uncultured Bacteroides sp. | reverse complement strand
TCATTATATAAACTCATAAAAAGTTCCTCCTTGTAATTCAGCAATACACAAAAAGAACCATTCTTTTGTATAGAATGGTTCTGTACATGCTGTCATATGTTTTGTCAAAGTTTTAATACGATTAAGATTTTTTTCAGATAAATCGCAACTTGACACAATTATCGTTCCAATAAAATCTAACAGATTTTTTATCAGTTCGGGATAAAGAAAAAAGAAATTTTCAGAATCTTTTTCCTTTAATAAATGCAGTAACGCAAACAATTCTTTATAATTATCTTGCTGAATCACTATGCCTATTTTTTCAAACAATTCTCTTATTTCAGGATACCAGTTTTCATTCATGATACCTGGACATCCTCCCGTAATCTGATAATCTAATTTGTTATTTTTTACTTCTTTTAAAAAGTCTTCTAAAGATAGAGGTCTATACTGAAATATAGATACACGACTTTTTATTGTTTCTAGAACGGTATTCTTTTCAGCGGTCAAAATGAATCTTACATGACCACAATCTTCTAATTGTTTTAGTAGCTTATTTTGTCCCTGTACCGTCATTTGATCAATCCGATCTATAAGAACAACTGTAAACGTTGAACGACTAGGTTTCATGAAACAAAAAGTAACAGCTTTTGCAGCTTCTTCAACACCCATTAGGGAGTTTGCAGAAGACAGAAATAAGAAATCAGGATGATTCTTTAAGGAATTTTCTTCTACACCTAAAATATTAGAAGCATAAGTCATGGCATCTGAAAGTAAAGGGATGCCTTTTTGACCTAATAAAAGAACACTTGTAGGATTTACAAGTTTTTCTAGTTCTTTATTATACATACGAAGCTCCTTTCTATTGCTATTTGTATTTATTGGATTGAAACATAAGAACGGCTTGCCTTATTATAGAAGTAAGACTCTCGTTCTTCTTCTGTATGTTCTTCTTTGTAAGTTTCAACGCCATTATCGAGAATATCCATTTCTTGATATATATGCATGGTGTGTCTTAGAACTATACCTTCTTTGCAGCTACTTTTCACCTCAGTCTTAAAACTGACCGAAGCACCAAGAATATTCAATAATTTTGCTAAATCCAGCTCATCAATTGGTATATTGTGGTTCCTTATAAGCTCTTCAATACTGCTTTGCAATGTAGAAATATAACCTCTTTGCATTCCTGCTGCAGTACGTTTCCATGGCATATCTGTTAAGTAACGAAGATTGCCATAGGAGCATAATAATGCCCCTGTTAGTAGTAAAGACCAATCAATACCACCGGAATATAGACCATTTCCATGATTGACATAGGCAATACATGAACGCATACACATTTCACTAACAAGTGCAGCTTCTGCAAGTGCACCTCCTGCATACGTACCAAAACGATTGATCGTTGCTGGAAGCGAAGAAAGACGCTGCAGTGCAATATCTGTAAACGCAACATCTAACAAAGTGCGAAATCCAGGATGCGTAACATATTCCATGGTTCTTTTAATCATAGAAAGATATTCATCGATGGTTTCTTTTGAGAGTCCCATGAACAGTTCATTGGCACTATATTCATTCGTTCCTGCAAGAGCTATGTTTCTTACTAAAAGATGAGGTTTCATGCCGGTTGTATCTACCGCAATGGCAGTGATTTTGACAGCATTGTTTGTCCATTCATTATATTCTGATAAAAATCTTTCCGGAGAAATTTCACCGGTAATTTCACCAGTTTTATCAGACAAAGTTAACTTAGCTCCACCATCTGGCATAGTCTTAAGTTCTTTCAAACAAAAGGTGTCGTTATTAAAACGATCACCAATTATAATATCTTTGACACATTTACGTTCTTTCATATTAATTTTGCCACTCAAAATAGGTTCAAATATACTGATATGAATATTCTGCAATTCTTCACAGATTATGTATATTTTATTGAGCAGACTCTCCTTTCTTATTTTTTTTATTAAAGATTTCATTAAAATAATCTTCTATGATTGATAAAAACACTTCATCATTTGGATAAGCAAATCCTATCGGTTCAAGTAGTGAATTACGTACTCCTAAACTATGCTTGCAATATAATTCAAAAGAACGTGCAAACACTTCTGTAGGACGTAAATAATAGTTAAGATTGTACTTGCCTTTGGAATCCAATTGAGCTTGAATGGTAGAATTCTGTGCTCCAGAATTAACTAATCTTTCTTTATACTCTGCTATAATAAAATTAAAATTAGCATTCAGAGAGATATTGCCCTTTTCACCAAGTTGATAATCCAATAAATGTCCAAATTCATGTATCATAGACTTGGGTGAGGTTATATCAATACATAGACATTTGACTCCTGGATAATAGAGTCCAGAGGCTTTATGATTTCCTAATTTGCGGATACGCATGGCATTGTCGCTAATGTCAATGCCTGAGAAAAACGAATCCATAAACGCAGAGAATTCTTTTTGTATCTCCTCAACTTTATTAAGATCAACGTCTTGATCAAATTCTACATACCCAAAATATTTATTAAAACCACTTTTTTCCATGGCTTGTAAAACTTTATTCGGTATGTGTTTTTTTGTTTGATAAGATTTAGCGTAATCAGCGCTTGATACCTTAAGCTCGTTGGTGAATGAAAGTTCATTTCCGCGTGCCTTCCATACTTGTTTAACCGATTCTTCTAGGCAATCAAACAAAGTTCCATAATTACTATAATCAGTTGGAATTGGCCAAAAATCTAGACTTTCCTTTTTTTGATAACTTGTTAAAAAAGCGTGATATGGTAACATTTCTGTCATTAGATTAACAGGAATATGATTAATAATTCCTTCATAACTTCGTATAGTTACAAGGTTAGGAATGGAATGTTCTAGCATGCCCTTTTTGTAAATTTGGTTGCTAAAAATAAAGGAACCATTAGGATATAAGCATTTTAGCGTTGTTTCAATCGGCGTATCTTTTAAAGCGTAAGATAGCTCAAAGTGATTAGGGGATGTTTCGTCGAAATTTTTTGTACGTCGATAAATAACTCCCTTTAGCTGTTCTATGCTGTCGTAGGTTTCTCTTAAGCGTATTCTCATGCATGGATTATTAGCAATCGACATATTGACGTTACCAATCACAAACATCCAAGCGAGTTTTTTAGCCAAATCTGCACTATGCGAATAGACTTCATTCTTATAGAGTGTATTAGCAAATTTCTTGTGAGGATTCGATTTCATAGCGCCATACACAATCAAATCTGGATAACCTTTTTCAGATAAGATTAGTTTCAAAATTTTATCTGAGTTATCCTTTTTTAGATATCGGAAATGTTCTGTTTCCTCTAAGTTCGCTATTTTTATTTGGATATTATATGGGATTAGTGTTTCTAACAACTTCCCTTTATCTGTTGAAAAATCATCCAAATACTTTCGAAAAATGCGCGTAATCTTACCAACTATCGTTTTTATTGTATCTTTTTCTCCTATTTTTACAGAATATATTTTTTCTTCTATATCAGAGAATTGATATGATGTAAGAACGCGCTTGTATTTTTCTTTTGCAAGCGATAAAATTCTAGTTTCTCTATCCAAATAATTAGAATTGGTTGTTTTTTCTGCATTTTTTGGAACAAGAGATAAATCATCACCAAATAAGTCAAAAAGACTTGCTTGGTAATACAAAATAGTATTGGTCATCATATATAGACCCTCCTTTCTAAATTTGACATTAAAAAAAGACCAGTAAAATTACTGATCTTCTAATTGCATATTTTTTCCTTTTTCAATCTACCGTTCCTCACGGACAATTTTAAAT
>CAYVUF010000244.1:0-3770 GCA_964454605.1 uncultured Bacteroides sp. | reverse complement strand
CGTTTCATGCATACCAGTTCCAAAATCTGTACCCGGGTCAATATGAAGAATTTTCTTATTCTTATCCTCTTCCTTCACTTCTTCCCAGGACGGAATTACTAATAAGTCATCAATATAGAACTGATGGAAATATTCTTTCCAGTTATTAATCCAGTCAATATCCTCTGTTTCTTCTGTCGTTATGGTTCCTTCTCCGATGTCCATAAACATCTTCAAATCTTCCAACTCTGCCTCTACCTGTTTCAAAATGGTTTCTTTATCGGATGGCTCACCATTTATCTCCAGACTTCCATCTTCTTTCTCTTCTACGAAAAAGCTGAGATATGCAATACCATCATCCTCCCCGCTGACCGGAGGAATATCGACAAACATCTGCTCCTTCTCCCATGCGGTAAGCGGAATCTTGTCTTCTATCTGTGCCCCTTCCAGTCCAATATCATACAAAGTGCTGATAATAATATCCTCTGCTTCTGTCACTGTTTTAATTCTAAATTTCATCCATTTCATTCTTCGTAACCTCGTATCATTGTTTGCAATTATCTGTTAAACTATCTATCTCATTTACAAATCCATAGAATTGATTTTACCACATATCTTTCATACTTGAAACCTTTCTTGTATGGAAAAATGCTGAAAATAGAAGTATTTTTAACCATTTACATAGTATACACCGCCGCATTTTTCAGTTATAATGTAGGAAATTCTAAAAAAAGAATGTTTTGTATTACATCATTGATTGGAGAGAAAAAATGCACAAGAAAAGAATTGCCTTAGTTCTTACCACTGTTATGCTGACTCTAACCTGTCTGTCCGGTTGCGGTGCTGCACAGGAACCTGCTCCTACGGAAGATCTTTCCCCGGAAAAAGTCACAGAAACAGAAATCTCAGAGGAAACGGAAGAAGTAGAGCCCGAAGAACCGTCCACTGCTTATCCTGTTATTGAAGAAAGAGAAATCGTAAACGGTGAAATACAGAGTTATCTGACCGGTGAATGGACAAAGGAAGAAATTGCTACCAGAAGACCCCTTGCTGTGATGATTCCAAATAATGCCCCTGCCATGCCGCAATACGGTTTATCCCAGGCAGGTATTATTTATGAAGCTCCCGTAGAAGGTCGTATTACAAGACTTATGGCTGTCATTGAAAATTTTGATGAGTTGGATCGCGTTGGTCCGGTACGTAGCTGTCGTGATTATTTCCTGTATGTTGCAATGGGTTATGAATCCATCTATTGTAACTGGGGACTGGCAAGACCATATGTAGAAGAACTGATTAACCGGGAAGAAGTATATAACGTCAGTGCCGCAGTAGAAGGCATCCACAAGCCGGCCGATGAGGCTTATTCCAGAGTTCCCCGGGAAGGATATGCAACAGAATTTACAGGTTATCTGATGATAGATGGATTTCAAGATGCGGTCGAACGTCTTGGTTATGACTGGAATTATGATACTGCTTATGTCCGCCCCTTCTTATTTGCTGCAGATGATGTGGTTGCAGATTATCCCGAAAACGAATCCGCTTCTTTGATTTATCCGGGTGGAAAAGAAGGCAGCAATGCAGGTGGTTATGGTACATATCACCCTTATTTTGAATACCATGAAGAAGACCAGCTTTACTATCGTTATCAGGATGGCAAAGAACAGATGGATGAATATAACGGAGAACAATTAGCAGTTACCAATGTTATTTTCCAATATTGCCATGGTGAAGTCCGGGATGACCATGATTATCTCGCTTTCGGCGTACATGGTGAGGGGGATGCTGTTATCTTCACAAACGGTAAAGTAATTAAAGGAAAATGGATGCGCTATGATGGCGATTTTACACCTGCAAGATTCTATGATGAAAATGGTGAAGAAATCATTATCAATCAAGGAAAAACCTGGATTTGCAATATCTGGCAGGAATACAGTGAATTTGTAGAATACGAATAATTTAACTCCTGAAAAATACCTTTTTCTATCACATAACAAAAGACCTATTTAGTATGTGTATCTCACATCATTCTAAATAGGTCTTCTTTTTATTTCCAGAATTTCTTTTTGCCCTTTGGCTCTTCTTTGGAAGCTCCCGCCTGTTTTGCAGCATTCAAAGAATCACCTGTCTGCTCATCAAACTGTTTCAACAGTTCCTTGGCTTCATGGGATAATTTGTCTGGTACCTGAACAACCAGAGTAACATAATGGTCGCCGCGTACCTCTTTGTTCCTGATTGATGGAACACCTTTTCCTTTCAGACGTACCTTGGTATCTGTCTGAGTGCCTGGTTTCACTTCATAAATCACTTTACCATCTACGGTATCAATCACAATATCACCGCCAAGTGTTGCCACTGCAAAGGACATCGGTACTGTGGAATAGATATTGTAATCCTGTCTTTGGAAAATTGGATGGCGACCTACAATTACCTCTACCAACAAGTCACCTCTTGGACCACCGTTAGTTCCCGGCTCACCCTTGTCACGAATCCTTACACTCTGTCCATTGTCAATACCTGCCGGAATTGACACTTGAATTTTCTTCTTATTAGCAATGTAGCCTGTGCCGCGGCAATCCGGACATTTCTCCTTGATAACCTTACCAGTTCCCTGACAATCCGGACAAGTCTGTACATTTCTGACCGTTCCAAAGAAGGACTGCTGTGTGAAGACAACCTGACCTTTACCACCGCATTTTGTACAAGTTTCAGGAGTGGTTCCCGGTTTTGCACCGCTGCCATGACACGTGGTACATTCATCTTTTAAAGTAAGTTCAATCTCTTTTTCAACACCAAAAACAGCCTCTTCAAAAGTAATCCGCACACTGGTACGAATATTTGCACCTTTCATCGGTCCATTGCTTCTGCTGCTGCCCCGACGGCTGCCGCCGAAGAAATCTCCAAAAATGTCTCCAAAGATATCTCCAAAATCTGCACTATTGAAGTCAAAGCCGCCGAATCCACCGCCGCCAGCTCCACCGTCAAACGCAGCATGACCATATTGGTCATACTTGCGTTTTTTCTCAGGGTCACTTAATACCGCGTATGCTTCGGATGCTTCTTTGAATTTCTTCTCTGCTTCCGCATCACCGGGATTCATATCGGGATGATATTTTTTAGCCAGAACTCTATATGCTTTTTTGATTGCTGCATCATCAGCGTTTTTATCTACGCCGAGGACTTCATAATAATCTCGTTTTTGTTCTGCCATAATCAAAACCTTCCTATATATTTCTCAGCCTCGGAAAGAAATTGATAGTTCAATCTCTTCGACTATACTTCTCTGTAATCACCATCTACAACATCATCAGCCGCATCTGCCTGACCTGCATCTGCGCCCTGTGCACCAGCAGCTCCCATATCAGGACCACCCTGTGCCTGCTGCATATTTTCATACATCTTTGTAAATAAAGACTGAGCAGAATTTGTTAATTTTTCTTTTGCTGCTTTCAATTCATCAATCTGGCTGTCAGTCATTTCCTGGTCTTTTGTTTTCTCAAGAATATCTTTGACTGCCTGTAAGTCAGCTTCTACACCTGCTTTTTCAGAAGCATCAATCTTATCGCCAACTTCACCCAGTGCTTTTTCTGTCTGGAATACGAAGGAATCTGCTTCATTTCTTGTATCAATAGCTTCTTTTCTCTTCTTATCCTGTGCTTCGTACTCAGCAGCTTCTTTCACTGCCTTATCAATTTCATCATCAGACATATTAGAACCTGCTGTGATAGTAATATGCTGCTCTTTACCTGTTCCTAAATCTTTTGCAGATACATTTACGATACCATTTGCATCAA
>CAYVUF010000243.1:0-3863 GCA_964454605.1 uncultured Bacteroides sp. | reverse complement strand
GTTGTATATCGTAATACCGGCTTATAATGAAGAAAAGAATATAGAAAGAGTAGTAAATGATTGGTATCCGATTGTTGAAAAATATAATGGGGATGGAAACTCACGATTGGTGATTATAGATGATGGCAGCCGTGATAATACATACGGTATAATTTCAAAATGTGCGGAAAGCAGACCTTTGTTGCAACCTATTACCAAGGATAATTCTGGACACGGAGCAACCGTGTTGTGTGGATATCAATATGCACTAAAAAATGATGCAGATTATATTTTTCAGACTGATTCAGATGGACAGACTCTGTCAGAAGAATTTCATCAGTTTTGGAAGCAGAGGACAGAATATGATATGGTTATTGGATTACGCAATAATCGAAAAGATGGTTTTGCACGAATTTTTGTAACAAAAACACTCAAGCTTGTTATTAGAATATGTTTTAAGGTAAGGGTTCCTGATGCGAATACACCATTTCGGTTGATGAACGCGGATTCGTTGCGGACTGTGGTTGAAGAAGTACCAAAAGATTTTAATTTATCTAACGTGTTGATATCGGTTATTTATGCCAAGAGAAAAATGAAAGTTCAGCATATACCAATCACGTTTCGAGCAAGACAGGGAGGAAAAAATTCGATTAATATGAAGAATATATTGGAAATAGGGCGTAAGGCAGTTGGTGATTTTATTGTGCTAAATAAACAGATTCAATAGGGGGAGAATAGTTTGACAATTGAGAAGATAGATAGAAAAGTGACATTTGTTTTATTGTTATACATTTTTGGTGTTATTATGCGTTATTGGGCAATGTCAATTGGTAGTGGTTTTGATTTTGAGTCGTATTGCATCGTGGGCGATTTGGCAAGTAGATTCCAAAGTGTATATGCAGGGACAACGCGTTACAATTATGGACCTATATTTTTTATGATTCAGGGACTTTGTTATGCAGTGTCGCACATATTTTCCATGGATGTGGAGCAAACCTATCGTATTATTCTTGTAGGAGTATTTACATTGACTGATTTTGGTATTGCAATGTGGATAGGTCGGAAATATGGTTTGAAATCAAGTCTTATTTTTTTTCTTAATCCTATATCCATTGTAATCACAGGATTTCATAACCAGTTTGATAATATGGCAATTTTATTAGCACTTATTAGTTGTTGGTATTATAACGAAGAAGAAGAATTTTCCAAGAAGGATTGGTTATGTATACTCTTTCTCTCATTAAGTCTTACCATGAAACACATTTTATTTTTGTTGCCATTTTGGTTACTGGTTAAGAAGGGTTTACCAGCAAAAAAGAAATTGGTTTATGTCTTTGTACCACCTATTATTTTTGGATGTAGCTTTTTCCCATTTGTAATAGGCAATATAGATGCCTTAAAAGGAGTCATTTACAATGTATTTTTATATCGTTCTAATGCAATATCACCTTTGTTTGGGCAGTTGTTAAGGCTTCCTTTACAATTGTATTTTCCGTTGTACATTTTATTGATGATAGTGATGGCATTTATAGTTAGGGAAAAAACATACGAGTATCTATTGTTGATGTATTTGATATCTATGTTTACTTTTTCTTCCTCTATGGCTCCGCAATATTATATTATCCCAGCCGTAACTTTGTGTGTGTTAGACAAGGGAATTATTAGGAAAATATACTTTATTTTTGTGGGAACATTGCTGATGGTATCAGAGTTTGAAAGTGATATACTGAATGGCTGGGATATCAGTAGGACGATATTGGAACACAGAGCTAATGTTGCAGTATGGGTAACGTTTATTTTCATTATAGGGGAGATAAGGAAAACTTATGTGGTTAGAAAGAGTGTAAAAAATGAAGGATATTAAAACGTTTTGTAGAATTATTAGTCAAGTGAATTATATCTTGACGAATCGACAGCGTGTGCATCTTGTCGGACTTTTTTTATTGGGAATTGGATGTGCATTGGTACAGACACTAGGAGTATCAGCTATCTTGCCCTTTATACAGGCAATCTTAACACCGGAAGTAATTATGGAAAACAGGTATGTTAAACCGATTTTACAATATTGGCGCATTACGGATTCTAATACGGTAATTATGTTTGTGGGAATAGCGATTGCATTAGTATATTTGCTGAAAAATATATATTTAGTTGTGGTAAATTATATTCAAGTGAAATTCCGCTGTCATTTTCATGAAGATATTTCTAATAAGTTATTGGATTCTTATTTAAAAAGACCATATTCTTATTTTATTACAACTACTAGTGCAGATATTATACAGGCTATTCAAAATGATTCTAACAGTGTTTATGATATTATCAATACATTATATCAACTGGTTGCAGAAGGCTGTACAATTGTTTTGCTAGGTTTTTTGTTGGCTTATTCAGATTTATTTATGGCATGTGGTGTAATTATTATATGTGTAATGTGCTTCTTGATTGTTACGCTGGGATTTAAAAAGAAACTAGCACAATATGGAATGATTTCCAGAGAAGCCCAGAGAGAACAGTATAAATATTTGTATCAACCGATTACTGGAAATAAGGATATTAAAGTAATGCAGAGAAGTGATTTTTTTGTACGGTATTTTCGGTTAGCGACTCAAAAGGTAACAAAGTCTACTATTGTCTATAATACGATTACGTCATTGCCAGAAAAGATTATTGAAACTGTGTGCATTTCTGGGATTATTGGAATTGTTTGTGCCAGACTGAAAATGGGTGTAAATGTAATGTCATTCATTCCGCAACTTTCTGTATTTGCAGTAGCGGCGTTTCGGATACTTCCATCTATTTCCAAGTGCGCGGGATACTTGCAGACTCTTGTTTTTTATAGACCATCAATGGAATCTGCCTACAAGGATATGAAAGCGTTTAATGAGTATGAAGAAAGTTTTCAAGAGTATTATGCCCTTGAGGAAAAGAGAATGTCACAAAAGCAAATTACTATCGATAATTTTAAATTTACGAGTGAACTTGAAGTCAACAACATTGATTGGCAGTATGAAGAGTCGAATGAGTTGGTTCTTAGGAAATTATCGCTTACCATTCACAAGGGAGAAGCAGTTGCTTTTATAGGTCCATCTGGTTCAGGAAAGACTACCTTGGCAGATATTATTCTGGGATTGTTGCAACCAACTCATGGAAAGGTCTATGTAGATGGTGTTGATATTTATGCTATTCCTAAAGTATGGAGTAAAATAATCGGATATGTTCCGCAGTCGGTATTTCTCATTGATGATACGATTCGGGCAAATGTTACATTTGGACTGTCTGCTGAGATGATTACAGATGAAGCTGTTTGGGAAGCCTTGGAGAAGGCGCAGATAAAGGATTATGTTCAAAGTTTGCCGGAAGGATTGGATACCTTAGTGGGTGAAAGGGGCATTAGATTTTCGGGAGGTCAGAAACAAAGAATAGCGATTGCAAGAGCAATTTATCATGATCCGGATATTTTGGTATTGGATGAGGCAACATCGGCATTGGATGGGGAAACGGAGAATGCAGTAATGGAAGCTATTGACCATTTACATGGAAAGAAGACGTTGATAATTATTGCACATCGGTTAACTACTATTCAGAATTGCGATACAATATATGAAATTAGAAATGGACAAGCACATCGTAAAACTAAGGAAGAAATATTTTCCATTAAGTGATGAGGTTAGAAAAAATGAATATTGAAAAAAAGGAAAGCGAGTGTAAAGTGTTATGTTTCTATTTACCGCAGTTTCATGAAACACCCGAAAATAGTGCATGGTGGGGAGAGGGATACACAGAATGGACTGCTGTACGCAATGCGGTATCCTATTATAGAAAACACAAGCAACCACAGGAACCCCTAAATGATAATTATTATGATTTATCAGATGAGAGTGCTG